>JBEBBH010000233.1:0-20163 GCA_041158485.1 Bacteroidota bacterium
GAAAATTTGGTCAAACACACCAAACACGAGCAAATCACTTTAATCAATCGCACCAAAGACAAAGCCGAACGCTTGGCCAGAAAGCTGGATGTGATTGTGAAAGATTATGTCGATTTGCAATTGGAAATTCAAAAAGCCGATGTGTTAGTCGTAGCCACCGGCGCGCAAAATCCAACGGTTGACAAAGCAATTTTGAATTTGAAAAAACCTTTGTTGATTTTGGATTTGTCCATCCCGAAAAACGTGAACGAAAATGTGCAGGATGTTAAAGGCGTAACCTTAGTCCACATGGATCATTTATCACAAATGACGGATGAAACCTTGGAAAACCGCAAAAAACACATTCCGGCTGCCGAAGGCATCATAGAAGAAATTAAGGACGAATTTATTGCTTGGACCAAACAACGCAAATTTGCGCCAACCATTCACGCCTTAAAAGAAAAACTCAATTCCATTAAAGAAGGAGAGCTCAACGTGCAACGTAAAAAACTGGCTAACTTCGACGAAGAACAAGCCGAGTTAATCAGCGCTCGGATCATCCAAAAAATCACCAATCATTTTGCCAATCATTTAAAAGATGACAACACTATGGTAGACGAAAGTATCGAATGGATTGAGAAAATTTTTCAGATAGAAACGACTTCCAAATAAAATGGCCAAAACAATCAGAATAGGTACTCGCGATAGCGAACTCGCCCTTTGGCAAGCCCACACCGTTCAAAAAAAACTCAACGATTTAGGTTATTCTACCGAAATAGTAGCGGTGAAATCGCAAGGTGATATCATTCTTGATAAACCGCTATACGAACTAGGCATCACCGGCATTTTTACCAAAACCTTAGACATTGCCATGATTAACGGTCAAGTTGACATCGCTGTGCATTCTATGAAAGATGTGCCGACCGCTTTGCCAATAGGTATTGTTCAAGCAGCCGTTTTGGAAAGAGCCAATGTATTGGATATTTTGGTCCACAAAGGCAATACCGATTTTCTAAACGAAAAAGCTACTATTGCTACCGGAAGCTTACGCCGACAAGCCCAATGGCTCAATAAATACCCCAATCATACCGTAGTAGATTTACGAGGCAACGTGAATACGCGCATGCAAAAGTTACAAGATAACGATTGGAGCGGAGCTGTGTTTGCCGCAGCAGGTTTGGAGCGCATCAACTTAAAACCGGATACTTTTATCAATCTCGATTGGATGGTTCCTGCGCCGGCACAAGGTGCTATGGTAGTAGTTGCTATGGGGAACGACGATTTTACTGTAGACGCCGTTTCGCAATTGAATGATATTGAAACCGAGATTTGTACGTACATCGAAAGACAATTTTTAAGAACCTTGGAAGGCGGTTGTACAGCACCTATCGGAGCTTTGGCCAAATACAACCAGCATGATGACACCATTGAGTTTCACGGATGCTTACTTTCGATAGATGGCCAACAAAAATTCGAAATCATCAAAGTAGTCGATATATCCGAATGGAAGAAGTTAGGTTTTTTTACCGCCAAAGAAATACTCGATAACGGTGGAAGCGAATTGATGGAAGCAATTAAAAAACAGCTCAAACCAAAAGCGTAACGATGGAAAATCAAATTCGCCTATTGTCAACCAAAAAGCTTACGGACTACCAAAAGCAACTGCTGTTGAATGCGAATTTTTCGGTTGCTGAAGCCGATTTTATCAATGTGGTGAACCAATCGTTTGATTTGAAAAGTAGTAATGACTACCTGATTTTTACCAGTCAGAATGCGGTAGAAAGTATATTGGAAAATGAAAAAGTCTCGGAACTCAAAACCAAAAAATGTTTTTGTGTAGGTGAGAAAACCAAAGCCATGCTGGAAACTAACGGTTTTGAAGTCATAGCCGGCGCAGATTACGCCTCAGAATTGGCTTCCATCATTTGCAACCAATACGGCAAGAGTAGTTTTACGTTCTTTTGCGGAAATTTGAGAAGAGATATTTTGCCAGATGCCTTGCGCTTGGCCGGGATCACTTTCGAAGAAGTGAAAGTGTATGAAACCCGATTAACGCCGCACAAAGCAGCCGATAATTTGAACGGAATTTTATTTTTCAGTCCGTCGGGCGTGCAAAGTTTTTTGAAAGAAAATGAATTGCAAGATGAGGTTTGTTTCTGCATCGGAAGCACTACCGCCAAAGCGTTGAGAGGCTTTACCAACAAAGTGGTGACTGCCAATCAACCTACTATTGAAAGTACGATTGCAAAAAGTATAGCATTTTTTAATAAAATATAATTGGGCAACACCCAAAGCAAACAAAGATTATGATTAAAAACGATTTATTCCTTCGCGCCCTAAACAACGAAACGGTAGAACGTCCGCCGGTATGGATGATGCGTCAAGCCGGTAGGTATTTGCCGGAGTTCAGAGCGTTACGCGACAAATATGATTTTTTCACCCGTTGTGAAACCCCGGAATTAGCCGCGGAAATCACAGTACAACCGATTCGAATTGTAAAACCGGATGCCGCCATTTTGTTCTCGGATATTTTGGTAGTGCCAAGAGCGATGGGAATCCATGTAGAATTGAAAGACAATTTGGGACCGATTATTCCCAATCCGATTCGCACCATGGAACAAGTCAATCAGGTTTTTGTGCCGAATATTCATGAAACTTTAGGGTACGTGATGGATGCCGTAAAACTGACCAAAGAAATGTTGAACAACGAAGTGCCGTTAATTGGTTTTGCCGGTTCACCTTGGACAATTTTCTGTTATGCGGTGGAAGGCAAAGGCTCTAAAAGTTTCGACACAGCCAAAGGATTTTGTTTTTCCAATCCGGTAGCTGCACACACGTTATTGCAAAAAATCACCGACACGACCATTCTATATTTAAAAGAAAAAGTAAAAGCGGGTTGTAACGCCATTCAAATTTTCGATTCTTGGGGCGGCATGTTGTCTCCGGAAGACTATAAAGAATTCTCTTGGCAATACATCAACCAAATCGTAGAAGCGTTGGCCGAGGACACCAAAGTTATCGTCTTCGGAAAAGGTTGTTGGTTTGCTTTAAACGATATGGCCAAATCCAAAGCATCAGCTTTAGGCGTTGACTGGACTTGTTCACCAAGAAACGCCCGTTATTTAACCGGAGGCAAAATCACTTTACAAGGAAATTTCGACCCGAGCCGTTTGTTATCGCCTATTCCAACCATCAAAAAAATGGTACACGAAATGATCAACGAATTCGGCAAAGACAATTATATCGTAAACTTAGGTCACGGCATTTTACCCAACATTCCGGTAGACCACGCCAAGGCGTTTGTAGAAGCAGTGAAAGAATATAAATCATAGTTGCTGAGTAGCTAAGTTACTGAGTATCCAATTAGAAACTCAGTCACTCAGTCACTCAGTCACTCAGTCACTTAAAAATGAAAGACAAATTCTATCAATACATCCAAAACCTTCAAGACCAAATCTGCTCAGGTTTAGAAGCCGTTGATGGCGTAGCAACATTTCGTGAAGACTTGTGGCAACGTCCTGAAGGTGGCGGTGGCAGAACCCGCGTTATTGAAAACGGTCAGGTTTTTGAAAAAGGCGGCGTTAACATTTCTGCCGTTCACGGTAAATTGCCCGATACGATGCAAAAAATGTTTGGCGTAGGTGAAGCTGATTTTTTCGCGTGCGGACTAAGTTTGGTCATTCACCCGAAAAATCCAATGGTGCCGACAGTGCATGCCAATTGGCGTTATTTCGAAATGTACGATGATAAAGGAAATGTTATCAATTCATGGTTTGGCGGCGGACAAGATTTAACGCCGTATTATTTGTTTGAAGAAGATGCGAAACATTTTCACCAAACTTGTAAAACCGCTTGCGACAAACACAATCCGGAGTTTTATCCGAAATATAAAAAACAATGTGATGCTTATTTCTGGAACGCACACCGCAACGAAGCTCGTGGCATTGGCGGTTTGTTCTTCGATTACTGCAAAGCCACGGAAACAATGGGTATGCAAGATTGGTACAATTTTGTGACGGAAGTCGGCAATAGTTTCCTGCAAGCTTATGTGCCGATTGTGGAGAGAAGAAAAGAACTACCATATACTGAAGTCCAACGCAACTGGCAGGAAATCCGTCGTGGGCGCTATGTCGAATTCAATTTGGTCCACGATAAAGGCACGTTATTCGGTTTAAAAACCAACGGTCGCATCGAATCGATTTTGATGAGTTTACCGCCACACGTGCAATGGGTGTACGACCATCATCCGGAAGCGGGAAGTGAAGAAGAAAAATTAATTAAAGTATTAGAAAACCCAATAGATTGGATTGTAGAATGACGATTAACGATTTTTGATTGCAGAATTTTGCAGTCATTATCAAATCATAAATCTACAATCATAAATCATAAATCATAAATCAAATGTTCCCACTACAAAGAGGCAGAAGATTACGCGTTAACGAAAGTATTCGTTCGTTAGTTCGCGAAACTACTTTAAGTCCGGCCGATTTCATGTTCCCCATGTTCATCGCCGAAGGTGAAAATTACAAATCCGAAATCCCATCCATGCCGGGCATTTTCCGTCGTTCGTTGGATTTAACGGTAGAAGAAGTCAAAGAATTATTCGCTTTAGGCATTCGCGCGGTGAATATTTATGTGAAAGTCGACGAAAGCTTAAAAGACAACACCGGTAAAGAAGCTTGGAATCCCAACGGATTGATGCAACGCGCCATCCGCGAAATCAAAGCCGCTTGTCCCGAAATGATTGTCATGCCCGATGTCGCACTCGATCCATATTCAATTTACGGCCACGACGGTATCATCGAAAACGGCGATATTGCCAACGATGCCACTAACGACGCTTTGGTAAAAATGGCCGTTTCGCACGCCCAAGCCGGAGCCGATTTTGTAGCGCCAAGCGATATGATGGACGGCCGCGTATTGCGTTTGCGACAAGGTTTGGATGCTGCAGGTTTTCAAAACGTAGGGATCATGAGTTATTCGGCCAAATACGCCTCGGCATTTTACGGACCGTTCCGCGATGCGTTAGACAGCGCACCAAGAGAAGCTGATGTAGTCGTGCCGAAAGACAAAAAGACTTACCAAATGGACTATGCCAACCGCATCGAAGCCGTCAAAGAAGCCTTAATGGACGTAGAAGAAGGTGCCGATATGGTGATGGTCAAACCGGGAATTGCGTATCTGGATATCGTTCGTGAAGTTAAAAATGCTGTGAATGTTCCCGTAACCGTTTTCCATGTATCGGGCGAATATGCTATGATTAAAGCTGCAGCCGAAAGAGGTTGGCTCGACCACGACAAAATCATGATGGAGCAGTTAATGTGCATCAAACGCGCCGGTGCCAGCTTGATTTCGACCTATTTTGCCAAAGAAGCTGCGATTTTATTGAATCAATAATTGTCATCCCGAGCGCAGTCGAGGGATAGGAGCGCAGGGCTTGGGATTTATCAGTTGTCCATTTTCCCGCTTTTCGTTGCAATTCTTTTTTTGTCACCCTGAGCGGAGTCGAAGGGTTTGTGATACTAAAAAAGAATTTCCACTTCAATCGGGGCTAGTTAGGATTTGAATTGCATTTTTGTACACTATGAAAAAGATATTTTTACTTTTATTGATTGTCACTTTCGCTTCTTGTAAAAAGGAAGCGGAACCAACAGAAAATATACCCCAACACGACGAATCAGCGGTAGCCGTTTCCGGAGAAGCATTGTTTTCCGGCAAAGGCACATGCACGGCTTGTCATTTACCCGACCAAAAAGTCATCGGGCCAAGCATCGCCGAAATTGCCAAAATCTACAAAGAAAAAAACGGCAGTATCGTAGCTTTCCTCAAAGAAGAAGCCGAACCAATAGTCGACCCAAGCCAATACGAAACCATGAAGACTAACTTCGCCATCACCAAACAAATGAGTGAAGCCGAGTTGAAAGCTTTGGAAGAGTATATCCTTAGTTTTTCGAAATAGTCCTTTAAGAATGTCATTCCGAATGCAATGAGGAATCTAATGACGAGGAAATTTTTGCTTATAAATGTGATTTCTCCTTCGTCGAAATGACAATTCTGAGTGTTTATTTGCTAATTTTAGCTCATGGAAACTGTTTTTATAGAATCGCCTTTAGGAATCACCAAAATAGTGGGCGACGCCAACGGCATTACTGAAATATCAGTCTTGAGCGAAGGAGAAAAATCCCAAAAAATTCCCGACAGTCTTAAGGAATGTGTTGCCCAACTGCAAGCATATTTTAAGGGCGAACGCAAGGAATTCGATTTCAAAATTAATCCGCAAGGCACCGAGTTCCAACAAAAAGTATGGCAGGAATTATTGCACATTCCGTTTGGCAAAACGATGTCTTATCTCGATTTATCCAAAAAGTTAGGCGATGTTAAAGCCATTCGAGCAGTTGCATCGGCTAACGGGAAAAATCCGTTGTGGATAGTTGTTCCCTGTCATCGCGTTATCGGTACCAATGGCTCATTAACAGGTTATGCAGGTGGTTTATGGCGCAAAAAATGGTTGTTAGAGCACGAAAGTCCAAGCGCACAGCAATCACTTTTTTAAGTATTTTTCTTTCATATTTAAAATAAATTCGTACTTTTAAATCAGTTATTTCTTAATATTTTGCCATGATTGAAAAAATACAACTCAACAATATACTTTTCCTCGACATCGAAACCGTTCCTGAAGAAGACAATTTCAACGCCTTAGACAATGAAATGAAACTGCTGTGGGAACAAAAAACGCAATACCAAAGACGCGACGAATACACGCCCGAAGATTTTTATGAACGCGCCGGTATTTGGGCGGAGTTTGGCAAAATCGTTTGTATATCTGTCGGCTATTTTGCCAATAAAAGTGATATCAGAAATTTTAGGGTAACTTCTTTTTTTGGAGAAGAGAAGAAAATTTTAAAGGATTTCGCCAATTTGTTAGATACGCATTTCAACGGTGCGCAGCATTTATTGTGCGGTCACAATGCCAAAGAATTTGATTTTCCGTTCATTGCCCGTCGTATGATTATCAATCAAATTGCCATTCCGAGTAAACTGAATTTATTCGGAAAAAAACCATGGGAAATCCCGCATTTAGATACGTTGGAATTATGGAAATTCGGCGATTATAAGCATTTTACGTCTTTAAAATTATTGACCAAAATATTAGGCATTCCTTCCCCAAAAGGCGATATTGACGGTAGCCAAGTAGCCCATGTTTTTTATGTCGAAAAAGACATTGATCGCATAGTGATTTATTGCGAAAAAGATGTGATTGCAGTAGCACAAATTTTCCTTCGATTACGCCGGGAAGACTTGTTAATTGAAGAGGAAATTTTACATGTATAAAAAAAGAGGTCATTTCGACCTCTTTTTTTTAGTTTCTTTTCAATACAATTTTCTTGGTTATGCTTCCTGAGGTATTGTCTATTTGTATCAAATAAACACCATCTTGAATACCTTCTAAACTGATAGTGTTTTCCACCTGGTTCGTTTCTTGAGTGTAAACTATTCTTCCTTGTAAATCATAAACACTTAAAGTGGTTTTTTCGGTCAAAGACGGAATTTCAATATTTATAATCCCGGAAGTAGGATTTGGATATACTTTTGTGCTCACAAGCGGATTCTCAGTAATCTCTAAAATAGAAGCTTGTACCCTACAAATATTGATGTTGAAGTTGGTTATAGCTCCGCCGTCTTCATTGTAAGGATCATCCACGCGTAAAATCCAAACGCCATCGGCAATCAAATTATTCAAAACACTTAAACTGCCAACCGGAGCGATATTACCACTGATAGCCGGAGTACCTACACAAGTAGGCATAGTTCCTGCATCATCATAAGTACAGTCAATATTATCTTCACCGGCACAAGCCTCTTGTTGTAAAACAATTACAGGACTACCCAAACTCGCGGGTCCTTCTAAGGTAATGGTAAGGTCTTGTACCCAAGTATGAGTAATGGCAACATTAACATTGAGGTCTCCAATAGAATATCCACCGCTCACAGTAACCGGTACAAATGCTTCTGAATTTGCTACGGTTGCAATGGTCGCATTCGAATAATCAGTAGCGGTAAAGTTCACATCACAAAACAAGTTTCCGGTTGTAAAATCGTAGGCTTGGGCACTGGTTATAGCAATATTACCACAATTGTTCATTGGGATTACCCTCCAAAAATAACGAGTAGCTTGGTTCAATCCGGTAAGTGAAAAAGAATTCGTAGTTACAAAATCCTCAGCTACCATACTGGAAAAGTTACTGAATTGAGAAACTTGAACATGGTAATTGATGGCATTGGCTTGAGCGGCCCAAGTTAGGTTAACCGAAGTGGATAAACCGTTTTGACCATCGGTTGGTGTATTGATTACGATAGGTTGAAAAGTTGCACTGTAAACGCGTAATGTTTTGTAGCGGATTTCGGTTTCCGTGCCGTTAAAACCACGAATACCAACAAAATAGTCGCCCGGAGCCACATTCGATAATCCTGAGATTGTCATAGTAACCAATCCGTTAGCGCTTAATGAACTTGGTGAAAAAGTTGCCGTTGCTCCCGTCGGTAAGTCAACAGCCGAAAAGTTTGTAGCGCCGCCGCCATTTTGAGCATAGTTAAATGTGAAAACAGCATTTTGTGTATCACAAACCGTGGCGTCAGTAGAATTCGAGTTTAATGAAAAAGCAGAAGTAATTCCGGTTACGACAAGAGAAAAACGTTGATTTCCTGTTTGTATATTACCCTTGTGTGTTACTGTTATTACGTATTCTCCGGCAGTTGGCGCATCAATTTTGATTAATTCCACATTGTCTACGTTATTGTCTGAAGTTCTTTCAGCCGGTGTTGTTGGACTAACTAACTTCCATGGGAAATAAGTAGTGCCGTCTTTAGTAATTCGGATATCTAAATCATTAACCAAAACAGGAGTTGGATCATTCGCTCCGTTAGCACCATTATAGATTGGCCCCGGTAAATCCGTCCAAGAGATTGAAGCCATAAGTGGTGTAGACCCGTTAGAATTTACGGTCATTGTATAACTTTGATGGTCATTCAAATTTTCTTCTGAAACCCATGAAGTTAATCCATTGTTGGTTAATGTTTCTGCTGCTCTTTTGGCATTCAATAAGCCCCAACCGAAAATTCCATCAGGACCAACTGCTCCCGCATCATCAGCTGTATGACAAGCCAATCCTTTTAAAGTAGCCGCTCGCATGAAATTGGTTGTTAAGTTTCGGTAGTGTTGCTGCAATAAGGTTAAAGTCCCAGCTACATTAGGCGAAGCCATAGAGGTGCCTGTTAAAGTTGCGGTTGCGGTATTACTACCACTGCTGGTTGAAGTTAAATTAGTTCCATTCCCGGTAATATCGGGTTTGATTCGCAAATCATCAGTTGGTCCTTGGCTACTAGATCCGTTGATATTAATATTTCCTGAGACATTTCCGTCTGTACCGACTGAAACGTCCAAACAGTTGGCCACAACCAAAGTGTTTTTGGCGGTTTTATCGCCCACAAGCTTATCATATCCAAAAGCTAAAGGTTCTGCATTATCATTGTTTCCACCATCATTTCCGGCCGACATAACCGGAAGGTAATAAGGAGAATTGTAGGCCACATCATCCCACTCATTGGCACCGAAAGTGTAGGAACCTATATACCAAGACGGTAAGACATTGCCATTGTTGGTAATGGGTGTACCGTATGAATGATTGGAAATTAACATGCCCGATTGTACTTCGCCAAGGGCTTCCGCTACATCGTCGTTCCAATCGAAAGTTCTTGCACTTGCCTCTGAGGCCATTCCTTTAACCGATGCAGGATTAGCACTTGCCACCATAGTGCCGGTTACGTGTGTGGCATGTTGTATGGTTCCTGTACTGGTGTTGTCTCCTAAAGTTACTCTTCCTCCAAAAGCGGTATGAGTAGTTCTAACATTTCCTCCGTCCCAAACTCTAACTGTCATGCCTTGTCCGTTTAGGTTTAAACCCATGCCGCCGCCAGTGTTTAAAAAACTCGCACGGGTAGTTCTGGCAGCATTAACATTCTCTGTAGAATAGTAAATAGGATAGCCGTCCGGAGTTAATCGCATTAATTCTAATATATTGCCATCATCTTTTTTTACAAATAAGGGCCAGCCTTTGGCTATTGCTTGTGCTTGGGCTTTTTCTTTTTCAGTTTTAGCCAATTTACGATAATAGGCTTCTTTCTCTTTCAATTTAGCCATGTCATATTGAGCAGTGATGACTTTAACTTCTTCCGGAGATTGTCCGTAAAGAGTTGAAGCAAAGAACAATAAGGTCAATAATGGCAGTAAATGGTGTTTCATGGTCTGTGATCAAATAGTGTGGTCATTTAAAGGCAACAAATATATAAATCTTAACGGATTACGCCCGATTTTTAAGAAATAAACATAAATAATTATAAATTGTTTAATAGTTTCTAATTTATGACAGGGCATTACAATTTGTATTGCTGAAAATTTTCTGCCTGAATAGAACAATTTTTTCCTTCCCATTTTCAGAAATAGTATATTTACCAAAAAACAGTATTATGGTTTTAAGTAGATTTTGGTTGGTGATTTTTGTGGCCTCCATCGCTTTTGTAATTTTTAGTTTGGTGGCCGGAGACAGCTATTCTATCGACTATGTTCTGAACGGAAAAAAAGACGATCCGATTTTGATTTCAGAAAAATACTTAACCGAAATTCCTCAGTTTATCCAAGACAGTATTCAAAAAAGTGAGGAAAAATCATTTGTCATCAACAGAGATACACTGAATGCTGATACTACTTACGTTTATAAAAATCAAACGGTAAAAATCTACAGCGGTGTTCAAAAATCGGATGGGTTATTGCCCACTTGTAAAAACAGTTTACTTGATTTGATTATCCCGCTCATTGCTTATTTGGCCTTCTTTTGCGGCTTAATGGAGTTGTTGATTGTTTCCGGTGCTGCTGAAAAATTGGCTAAAAGATTAAGTCCGGTGTTTGCTAAAGTTTTCCCTACGGTTCCTAAAAATCACGAATCGATTTCGTATATGACTTTGAACTTTGCCGCTAATTTCCTCGGATTAGACTCGGCTGCCACACCTTTCGGTTTAAAAGCCATGCAAAGTTTACAAGAAATCAATCCTGAAAAAGAAAAAGCCAGCGATGCCCAAATTATGTTCATGTGTTTGCACGCTGCCGGATTAACCTTAATTCCAACTTCGATTATTGGGTATCGTGCTGCAGAAAATGCCGCCAATCCGGCTGATGTAATGTTGCCTTGTATCATCACTTCGTTCATCGGAACCATAGCGGCCATGATAATTGTGGGGATTCGTCAAAAAATCAATTTCAAAAGCGCTACTTTGATTGTCGCACTGATGACGGTAGTTTCCGCCATAGTTGGATTGCTGTTTTACATTAACGGTTTGGATTTGGTAGGCAAAAACTTTTTCACTGCCAATTTATCCGGGTTGATGTTGGTGGCTATTATTGCTTTTACCTTGGTTTTTTCTTTTATCAACGAGCAAAAGTTTGTGGCTAAAAGCACAACAATTTTCGATGCTTTTGTGACCGGTGCCAATAACGGACTCCAAACCGGAGTTAAGATTTTCCCTTATGTAATGGGCATGTTGGTGGCCATTTCTTTCTTCAGAAACAGCGGTCTTTTTGAAATTATCAGCAATTGGATTTCATTTGCTTTTTCGAATATCGGAGTTAGTAAACAAATCACAGATTCCTTACCGGTGGCCATGTTACGACCATTCAGTTCCGGCGGTTCGCGAGGCTTTATGATTGATGCGATGCGTAGCTTTGGCCCGGATTCATTTACCGCACGTTTGAGCTGTATCTTCCAATGCAGTGCCGAAACTACTTTTTATGTGATTGCAGTGTACTTTGGTTCCGTTAACATCAAAAACACCCGTTACACTTTAGGCACTATGCTTTTGGTTGACTTGATTTGTGTGATTACTGCCATTTTTGTGGCGAGTTGGTTTTTTTAAGCAGCAACTACACCAATTTAGCAATTATTTAATTTCAGCTGTCACGCACTTTGCGTAACTTTACGCTTTATATTAAAATTACATTATGGACTTTATATACCAAGATCCGTATCCTATTTTAAAAGACGATACGCAATACAAAAAAATCACTTCCGAGTACGTAAAAACAGAACAATTAGGCGATAGAGAAATTCTAACGGTTGATCCTAAAGGATTAGAATTGTTAGCGCAAGAGGCGATGATAGACGTGTCATTTATGTTGCGTACCTCGCATTTACAAAAATTGGAAAACATTCTAAATGATCCGGAAGCGACCGATAACGATCGATTCGTAGCTTACAACTTATTGCAAAATGCAGCAGTTGCGGTGGAAGGCGAATTACCGTCGTGTCAAGATACCGGAACAGCCATTGTCATGGCCAAAAAAGGTGAAAACGTGTTTACCGGTGTAGATGATGCCGAATGGCTGTCGAAAGGTATTTTCAATTCCTATCAAATAAAGAATTTACGTTATTCTCAAATCGTACCGATTTCGATGTTTGAAGAAAAGAACTCCGGGTCGAATCTTCCGGCACAGATTGATATTTATGCCAAAAAAGGAGCGAGCTACGAGTTTTTATTCTTAGCCAAAGGTGGCGGAAGTGCTAACAAAACGTTTTTGTATCAAAAAACCAAATCGCTCTTAAACGAAAAATCAATGGATGAATTCATCCGAGAAAAAATAAAAGATTTAGGTACTTCTGCTTGTCCACCGTATCACTTGGCGTTAGTGATTGGAGGCACTTCTGCAGAAGCCAACTTGGCCGCAGTTAAAAAAGCTTCAGCCGGTTATTACGATAATTTGCCAACGTCCGGAAATATGGCCGGTCAGGCGTTCCGCGATTTGGAATGGGAACAAAAAGTGTTACAAATTTGCCAAGAAAGCGCCATTGGTGCTCAGTTTGGCGGGAAATATTTTGCCCACGATGTACGCGTTATTCGTTTGCCTAGACACGCCGCTTCTTGTCCGGTTGGATTAGGCGTTTCGTGTTCAGCCGATAGAAATATCAAAGCTAAAATTACCAAAGACGGTATATTCTTAGAGCAATTGGAAACCAATCCGAAACAGTTTTTACCGGCAGTGCCGCCACATTTGGAAGCACCGGTAGAAATTGATTTGAACCGACCGATGAGTGAAATCTTAGCCGAGTTGAGCAAATACCCAATCAAAACCCGTTTGAAATTGAACGGAACCGTAATCGTAGCCCGTGATATTGCCCACGCCAAAATCAAAGAATTATTGGATGCTGGGAAACCAATGCCGGAGTATTTTAAAAACCATCCGGTGTATTACGCCGGTCCTGCTAAAACACCGGAAGGCATGCCGTCAGGAAGTTTCGGGCCAACCACTGCGGGAAGAATGGATGTGTATGTGGATGAATTCCAAAGCCACGGCGGCAGCATGATTATGTTGGCCAAAGGCAATCGCAGCAAAGAAGTTATGAATGCTTGTAAAAAATACGGCGGTTTCTATTTAGGTTCCATTGGCGGCCCTGCAGCGATATTAGCCAAAGAAAATATTTTAAAAGTAGAGGTAGTTGATTTCGAGGAATTAGGCATGGAAGCCGTTCGCAAAATTACCGTGAAAGATTTCCCGGCGTTCATTATTACTGACGACAAAGGAAACGACTTCTTTGCCAATTTATAAGATGTTGTTTACCGAAACTTTTTCCGAATTCTATAACCACGTCAAAGACAGTTTGACCGATGGTACTTTTGCTAAATTGACCTTAGCTAAAACCATTGGCAACACCGATTTGATGAATATTTATGTGAGACCAATCATGGAAGATAAGGTTTTGCAATTAGAATTGAAATACAAATTCCAAAGAGAAGAGATTGTCGAAATTCATACTATTGATTCAGCCTTCCCCAGATTACTGGAGTTTATCAACAATCCGTTTTTGTCGGCCATATTGTTTACCACCGAATTTGATTTGGTCTACAAACTCAACAAAAAACGAGCCGTAAGCATCACCGAAGCCGCTCCGAGTTTCGCACATGCTTCGCCGGTGTTGTTGGAGTATTTAGAAGAGAAAAAATAATGATTTTGTCATTTCGACGAAGGAGAAATCAAATCCCAATATTTTTGATTTATGTGATTTCTCCTGCGTCGAAATGACATTTTTTAATTAATAACCATTTCCGGAATATCGCCTTCAATGATTAATTCGGCTTCTGTTGAGGCAATAATATGTTCTACCGAAACGCCAGGTGCGCGCTCTAACAGTTTGAATCCTTTAGGTGTAATTTCCATTACGGCCAATTCGGTTACTACTTTTTTCACACAACCAACACCCGTTAACGGCAGCGTACATCTTTTTAAAATTTTGCTTTCGCCGGCTTTGTTCACGTGCATCATGGCTACAATAATATTTTCAGCCGACGCTACTAAATCCATCGCTCCGCCCATTCCTTTGACCATTTTACCAGGGATTTTCCAGTTGGCAATGTCACCGTTTTCGGCGACTTCCATAGCACCTAAAATGGTTAAATCTACTTTCTGACTGCGGATCATCCCAAAACTGAAAGCCGAGTCGAAGAAACTCGCTCCCGGTAAAGTGGTGATGGTTTGTTTTCCGGCGTTGATGACATCGGCGTCTTCTTCTCCTTCGAATGGGAATGGCCCCATGCCTAACACGCCGTTTTCAGATTGAAACTCCACTGAAATATCAGTACGTACATAATTAGCCACTAGGGTTGGAATTCCAATGCCAAGATTCACAAAGTAATAGTCATTGACTTCTTGGGCTATTCTTTTTGCAATATCTATTTTATCTAACATAATTTGATGATTTGAAAATTTGAAAATTTGAAAATTAAGACTTCTTGCTAGAAGAGATAATTTTAGATAAGATCAAATTTATAGATTGTATTTCTTTAAATAATTCTTCACTTGGATTAGGGTAAAATTCAGATTCTTTACACAAGTTGAGCCAATATTCAATTTCATCTGCTTCTTTGTCAGCAATTTTGAATTTGTGGATAAAATCGGCTTTACTTTCTGCATTTTGTGCTTCTCGTATGTTAGCGCCAATTGATGTTCCACTCCTGAAAATTTGAGAAGCCATTTCAAAACGATTAGTTTGACGAATTTCTTCTGTATAAGCAATGATTTTTAAAGCAAACTCAAAAGTCAGATTCACAATTAAATTATCTTTATCATTTCTCATCTTCAAATTTTCAAATTAACTCATTTTCAAATTTACTTTTGTCTTATCGTACGTTGCTCAATTCTCTTTTCAAATTTCTCGCCTTTAAAGATGCGTTGCACCATGATGCCCGGGATGTGAATTTGATTTGGGTCGAGTGTTCCCACCGGGACCAATTCTTCCACTTCGGCGATGGTGATTTTGGCAGCACCGGCCATAGGCGCATTAAAGTTACGAGCAGTTCCTTTGAAAATAAGGTTTCCGGCTTCGTCACCTTTCCAGGCTTTTACGATGGAGAAATCGGCTTTGTAAGCCAACTCCATGATGTGCATTTTGCCATTGAATTCGCGAACTTCTTTACCTTCGGCGACTTCGGTTCCGTAACCGGCCGGAGTAAAGAAAGCTGGAATCCCGGCTTGTGCGGCGCGACATTTTTCAGCTAAGGTTCCTTGTGGTGTGAGTTCTACTTCCAATTCGCCCGACAACATTTGGCGTTCGAATTCGGCATTTTCTCCTACATAAGAAGAAATCATTTTTTTGATTTGTCGTTTTTGAAGCAATAAGCCCAAACCGAAATCGTCTACGCCGGCATTGTTGGAGATGCAAGTTAAATTGGTTGTACCTTTTTGAACTAATTCGGCTATACTGTTTTCCGGGATGCCGCAAAGACCAAAACCGCCGAGCATGATGGTCATGCCGTCTTCTATGCCTTGCAGTGCTTCTTGTACAGAGTTCACTTTTTTATTGATCATATCGTTTGTAGTGTAGTTTGTGCCGTAAATTTAGGAATTAAATAGCGAATGCCGAAAATAAAAAATCCCATCTACTAAAGGTAAATGGGATTTTTCTATGTCTAGCCCCGATGGGAACGGCATCCTTTTATTGCTTTACATTTAAAGCTCTTTGACTATACTCAGCGTGACAAAGCAATAAAAGATACAGTGGACAGCGGGAAACAGCTCCTAAAATTACATTTCAAATTCGTCGGTGCTTTGTTCTTCCGGATTGTCTACGGCAGTCGAATCGGTTTCGGCTTTTGGCGGTGACCAACAATCGACCTTAATCGATAAGTTGTCCGGTCGTTGGAACGGATCTTTGGAGATTTGCAGGTCTTTGTCTTCGTAGCATTTTTCCATCATATAACCCCAAATTGGGAGCGCAGCTGTGGCACCTTGTCCGTAAGTAATGCCTTTGAAACGGGCGGAACGGTCTTCGCAACCTACCCAAACTCCGGTGACTAAATTCGGCACCATTCCGATAAACCAACCATCGGATTGGTTTTGAGAAGTTCCGGTTTTACCCGCAATTGGGTTGGTAAACATATACGGATAACCGGTCCAACGGTTATCACCACTTCCGCCGCCTTCGGTTCTTAAACGAACTCCCGAACCGCTTTCGGTTACGCCTTCAAGTAATTTGATTACGGCATAAGCGATGTCTTTGTTTAATACATCATGTGTATCAGGAACAGGTTCGTACAATACGACACCGTTTTTATCTTCGATTCTACTGATGAATTGCGGTTTGATATAAACACCTTGGTTGGCAAAAGTACTATAGGCTGCAACCATATCTTCCACCGTAATTTCCACCGCGCCTAAAGCGATAGAAGGTTGGTTTGGAATATCGGCTTTTACCCCTAATTTTTTGGTTAAAGCCGCAACAGATTCCGGTCCGGTTTTGTCAATCAATTTAGCTGAAACAGTATTGATAGACAAGGCTAGGGCGCGTTTTAAAGTGACCATACCTCGGTATTGGTGGTCGGAGTTTTTAGGTTCCCAATCTTCGGTAACATTGTGTCGGCCTTTGTGAATCATAAACGGACTGTCGATGATAGAATCGCAAGGTGACATGCCTAATTGTTCGATGGCTGTGGCGTATACAAAAGGTTTGAAAGTCGAACCTACTTGTCGGGCGCCTTGTCCAACGTGATCGTATTGGAAGTATTTGTAATCGATACCGCCCACCCAAGCTTTGATGTGACCGGTTTGCGGTTCCATCGACATCAATCCGGCTTGCAAGAAGTGCTTGTAATAACGGATAGAATCGCGTGGCGTCATGGTGGTGTCAATTTCTCCTTTCCAAGAAAAAATTTTCATTTTAGTTTTCACGTCGAAGGAAGCGATGATTTCTTCTTCGGTTTTATCCATGTCTTTCATCACGCGCCAACGTTCTGAGTTTTTCATGGCTTGCGTCATGATGCGATTGGTTTCGTCGTCGGTAATATTAACGAAAGGCGCATTTTTATTGTCTTTTTGTTGGGAGAAGAATTCCTCTTGCAGGTTTTTCATGTGCGCTTGTACGGCTTCTTCGGCATGCTGCTGAATTTTGGAATCGATAGTGGTATAAATTTTTAAACCATCGGAGTAGATGTCCCAATCGCTCCCGTCCGGGCGTTTGTTTTCCTTGGCCCAGTTTTTCATGTATTCCCGTAGGTATTCGCGGAAATAAGTTGCCGTTCCTTCTTTGTGACTTTCAGGGTGGAAGTTTAATACAATCGGTTTCACGGCTAAAGTATCTCGGGAAATTTTTGTGAGTACTTTATTGCGAACCATTTGGTCCAGTACTGTATTTCGTCGGTTTTTTACTTTTTCCAAACGACGCAACGGATTGTAGAGTGAAGGATTCTTCAACATTCCTACGAACATTGCGGCTTCATCTATGGTTAAGTCGCGCGGCTCTTTACCGAAATATACTTTTGAGGCAGAGCGAATTCCAACGGCTGTATTTACGAAATCGGCTTTGTTTAAATACATAGCGATGATTTCGTTTTTAGTGTATTGGCGTTCCAATTTAACCGCGATAATCCATTCTTTGGCTTTTTGGATTACGCGGAACAAGAAAAATTTAGATCCTTCGCCGTGGAAAAGCAATTTGGCCAATTGTTGCGTTAGCGTACTGGCTCCACCACTTTGTCCTAATTTTAAAGCAGCGCCGAAAGTTCTTTTGGCGTCTATACCGGAGTGTTCGTAGAAGCGTTCGTCTTCTGTAGATACGAGTGCTTTTACCAAATGCGGCGGTAAATCTTCATATTTGATAGGCGTACGGTTTTCGTTGTAAAACTTACCAATGGTTACGCCATCGGAGGAAATAATTTCGGTAGCCAAATTGGATTCGGGATTTTCCAAATCTTCAAAAGACGGCATGGCGCCGAAAAATCCCCAAGAAGCCAAGCAGAAAAACAATATTAGGGTTCCTAAGCCATACAAGAACAGTTGCCAAAACTTCTTTTGGTAGTATTTAATATCTTTAACTGTGGTGCTATTACTTTTTTGTGCCATATTTTTTTAGTCTGTAGATTCGATTCTGAAACCAACATCTGAAATGCCGTTTAAGGAAGTTACACCTTCAATTTTACCGGTTTGTCTTAAAGCGTGTTTGATGTGTATTTTGTACAATCCTTTTTGGGTGAAATTTACCTTGTCTTTGTAAAACAACTTGTTTTCTTTGATGTCGGTAAAGCCTTCCCCAAGAAGTGTGCCATCCGGATTGGTCATTTGGTATTCCAAGGTGTCCACTTTTATTTGCTTGTTGGGTTGTTCCAAAGACACTATTAAAAACAAATTGTTGAACGGATAATCATCATTATCTCTAACATTTACATACAAATTGTATGTTTTTTTGGGATCCAATTGCGGCAAATCGAAAGAGACGATACTGTCTTTATGCCATGATTTGCCTACCGATTGGTACTCGTCAAAAACTCTTTTTTGGTCGCAGGAGATGAGCGAAAAAAAGATTAAAATAAAGAGAATACTACTTTTTATCTTCATTCTTTTTCTGAATTATATTGGGTTTTTTTCCTTGCGGCCTTTGCTTTTGTTTTGGTCTTTCGTTGGTTGCATTATTGGTGGCAACATCAGAAGTTTTGGCTTTATTTCGGTTGCGGTTTTTATTCTTGTTTTTGCTTTTTCGCGGTTGGTCAAAGCGGGTTAGACTTTCCTGACCCATGGCGTTGTTGAAATCTTTCTCCGGTTCGACTACTACTTCAACGGCAAAATCTTCCAAAGCACTTACTTTTTTGCCTTGCTTGTTTTGGGCAATAATTTCTTTGACCTGTTCAATATTTAACATGTGCCAGTTGGCAAAGTTATCGTAGTATGCAAACCACATTAATCCCTTAAAAATGTCTTGCTTTTGGCAAACGGCATCGCCTTTTTCGGTCTTTAATTTAGTCTCAAAGTCCGGAAAATCTTTTAAGGCATCCATGTAAGTGTCTAACTCGTAGTTCAAACAGCATTTCAATTTACCGCATTGTCCGGCTAATTTTTGCGGATTTAAAGACAGTTGTTGGTAACGGGCTGCTGAGGTATTTACACTACGGAAATCGGTCAGCCAAGTAGAACAACACAATTCTCTTCCGCAAGAACCAATACCGCCTAAACGAGATGCTTCCTGACGAAAACCTACTTGTTTCATTTCGATACGGGTACTGAATTCACGGGCGTAATCTTTAATCAACATTCTGAAATCTACACGGTCGTTAGCGGTATAGTAGAAGGTTACTTTAGAACCATCGCCTTGAAATTCAATGTCTGAAATTTTCATTTCCAATTTGTGTGCAATTGCCAATTCGCGGGCTCTGACTTTCATCGGCTCTTCTTTATCGCGGGCATCGCTCCAAATATCGATGTCTTTTTGCGACGCTTTGCGGTATACTTTCGGGATTTCAGGGCTGGTGTGATTCACGCCTTTTTTCTTCATTTGGATTTTAACCAATTCTCCGGTTAAAGTCACTATACCCACATCATGTCCGGGCGAAGCTTCAGTAGCTACAATATCGCCTATGCTTAAAGTAAGCTTTTCGGTATTGCGGAAAAATTCTTTTCTACCGTTTTTAAATCGCACTTCCACACAATCGAAAGGCGCTTCTCCACTGGGCAAACTCATGTTCGCTAACCAATCGAAAACCGTTAATTTGTTGCAGCTATCGGTGCCGCAAGTCCCATTATTTTTGCATCCTTTAGGCGCACCGCCATCAGATGTTGAACAACTTGTACAAGCCATAATTTGTATATAGGTATGTTGA
>JBEBBH010000234.1:0-2914 GCA_041158485.1 Bacteroidota bacterium
ACTACAAAATCGACATCGCCCAAATCAAAGCGACTGTCGGACCATCGGTGACTTTATACGAAATTGTACCCGAAGCCGGTATTCGTATTTCCAAAATCAAAAGCTTGGAAGACGATATTGCGCTATCGCTTTCTGCTCTCGGCATTCGTATCATCGCTCCTATTCCGGGCAAAGGAACCATCGGTATCGAGGTACCGAACAAGAACCCGACAATGGTGCCGATGAAAACGGTGATCGCTTCGGCCAAATTCCAAGAAGCCGAAATGGAATTGCCGATTGCCTTGGGGAAAACCATCTCCAACGAAACCTTTGTAGTCGATTTGGCTAAAATGCCGCACTTGCTCATGGCAGGTGCTACGGGACAAGGAAAATCAGTCGGATTGAATGCAGTATTAACCTCGTTATTATACAAAAAACACCCGGCAGAAGTTAAATTTGTGTTGGTTGACCCGAAGAAAGTAGAGCTCACTTTATTCAATAAAATAGAGCGTCACTATTTGGCCAAATTGCCTGATGTAGAAGATGCCATCATCACCGATAACACCAAAGTAATCAACACCTTGAACTCGCTTTGTGTGGAAATGGACAACCGTTATTCTTTGTTAAAAGACGCCATGGTGCGCAACATCAAAGAGTACAACGAAAAATTCAAATCGCGTAAACTAAACCCGGAAAACGGTCACCGTTTCTTACCCTATATTGTTTTGGTGGTTGACGAGTTTGCCGATTTAATCATGACCGCCGGTAAAGAAGTGGAAACGCCTATTGCCCGTTTGGCACAGTTGGCCCGTGCTATTGGTATCCACTTGATTATTGCTACACAACGTCCGTCGGTAAATGTCATCACGGGGATTATCAAAGCGAATTTCCCGGCGCGTATTGCCTTCAGAGTAACCTCTAAAATCGACTCCAGAACCATCTTGGATTCGCAAGGTGCTGATCAGCTGATTGGTCGCGGAGACTTACTATATTCTAACGGAAACGACTTGGTACGCGTGCAATGTGCCTTTGTCGATACACCGGAAGTAGAAAAAATTGTGGATTATATCGGCTCGCAAAAAGCCTATGCCAGTGCCTATCTCCTACCCGAATATGTGGGCGAGGAAGGCAGCAGCGTGAATTTGGAATTCGACATTTCGGAACGTGACAGCATGTTTAGAGAAGCCGCAGAAATTATTGTAACGGCACAGCAAGGTTCGGCATCATTATTGCAAAGGAAGCTGAAACTGGGCTACAACCGCGCCGGACGATTGATTGACCAATTGGAAGCCGCCGGTATTGTAGGGCCGTTTGAAGGAAGCAAAGCGCGTAGTGTAAACATAACCGACTTGGCTTCGCTAGAACAATTTTTTATCAATGAACAAAACAATTCTTAAAATGAACAAGTTCCTATCTATGGCATTGTTGCTTATAACAGTTGTAACGGCCAATGCACAGGATAAAAAAGCCAAAGATTTGCTCGACCAAGTCACGGCTAAGGTAAAAACCTACCAAAACATTTCCATCGATTTTAAATACACGCTGACCAACGCCAAGGAAAACATCAACAAAGAAAGCAAAGGCAATTTGTTGTTGGAAGGCAATAAATATGTGTTGAACTTTTTGGGTGTAACCAAAATATTCGACGGTAAAAAAAGCTACACCATAGTGCCCGAAGATGAGGAAATTACCATTTCGAGCGTGAATGAAAAAGACGAGAACACCGTAACGCCTTCTAAAATGTTGACTTTCTTCAACAGCGGCTACAAATACTACTGGGACATTCTACAAGATGTTAAAGGCCGTAAAATTCAATACATCAAATTGGTACCTACCAACCCGAAAGACCCGCGCAAAGAGGTATTTTTAGGGATAGATTCGCAAACCAAAAACATCTACAATGTAATTGAAATGGGCAAAAACGGTTCAAAAACAACTTTGACTGTTAATTCTTTTAAAACCAATCAGCCTTTATCGAAAAATCAGTTTACCTTTGTGGCGAGTAAATATCCAAATTACTACATCAATAAAATAGACTAAGCTCGGGTGAAAATACTTGACCGCTACTTATTAAAATCTTTCCTGATTACATTTACCACGGTATTTGTAATCTTGTTTTTTATATTCGTTTTACAAGTAGTTTGGCTCTTCATTTCGGAATTGGCCGGAAAGGACTTAGACATCGTAATGATTCTAAAGTTCTTACTCTTCAAAATGCCGAGTATCATTCCGCTGGTATTGCCGCTATCTGTGCTCTTGGCGTCTATTATGACCTTTGGTAGCTTGGCCGAAAACTACGAGTTTGCCGCCATGAAATCGTCGGGCATTTCCCTGCAACGCGCCATGCGAAGCCTAACGGTTTTCATCTTATTGTTGAGTATCGTGGCTTTCTTCTTTGCCAATAACGTCATTCCTTACGCCGAATACAAGTTCATCAACTTCCGCCGCAACATCGCCCAAGTAAAACCCGCCATGGCCATAGCCGAAGGACAGTTTAGTGATGTGGGCGTATACAGCATTAAAGTAGAGAAAAAATCGGGCGAAAACGGCAAATACCTGAGTGGGGTTACCATTCACAAAAAAGCTGCTGTAGGCGCCGGCAGTAACACCGTAATCAAAGCCAAAAAAGGAGAACTCATCAGCAGTGAAGATTCAAACACCTTGCAATTGGTTTTAAAAGACGGCAACTACTACGAAGACATCACCCCCAAAAAGTTTGAAGACCGCAACAAAATGCCGTTTGCCAAAAGCACGTTTCAGCGTTATGTCATCAACATCGACTTATCTAAACTGAACAACACCAATGTAAACGAGGAAAGTATTACCAATACCAATACGATGCTCAACGTGAGCGAATTGTCGTTTACCATCGACTCACTGCAAAAAAACTTTAATAAAGAGGTG
The DNA here is from genome assembly GCA_041158485.1 of Bacteroidota bacterium. Classification (GTDB taxonomy): domain Bacteria; phylum Bacteroidota; class Bacteroidia; order Flavobacteriales; family Flavobacteriaceae; genus Flavobacterium. Next base: position 2,884 of record JBEBBH010000234.1, read on the forward strand.
AAGTCGTATGCCGACAACATCAACCAACGGG
>JBEBBH010000235.1:0-3241 GCA_041158485.1 Bacteroidota bacterium
AGTCTTTCTTCTTCAGGAGTAAAATCGTTGACTATGGCATAAGTTGGTATGTTTGTGATGGCCATTTCGTCTAAAATAGCAACAAGGTTGCCGTAAGTTGATTTCTTTGTGGGTTTTATAAGGACGATAGCTCCTTTCTTAACATCGCCGGTTTCCTTTACAATTTGTTTTTGTGTAGATAGCAATTCTTTTCGAATACTATCACCATATCCAACTATTTTTGGTTTATCATCAGGAAATTCTAATATTCCTCGGTAACGGATTATCTTATTATTATCTGTTAACAGTAGTGTGATAATTCTATTTGACCTTTTAATACCACAATAGATAGTATTATCAATAACTTCGGGATCCGGTTTATCAGGCATCCCTAAATCCATACTTTGTGGTCTCGATAGCTCTTTGGTTACCAAAAAGAAAATGATCAACAAAAAAGAAACACTAACCATAGCGGCCAAGTCGATTCTTGTCTTGAATTTTTTGGACTTGTATTTTTCTTTGATTATTCGGGAACTGTATTGTTTGTCTTCCATTACTTTTCGCTTTTAATATGACAATCCGTCGAAGGCTTTATAAAGTAACGGAGAAAAGAATCAATTATTGTAATATTTCCGTTTCCAGATTTCTTCATTAAAGTTTTTACCCATCATAAAAAAGTAATAGGCAAATACTGCAAAAATTGATTTAAAAGCAAAAAGGAATACAATCAGCGAAGCCATCGGTACCGATTTACTCAAATTATTCTCCGGAACTAACATCGCCAGCAAAGCGCTTAAAAGTATAGCCGTTACGGTAAAATAACCTAAGTTTTTAAAAGGCAAAACCATCAGTTTGCGCCACGGATTGATTTCGGTTCCCCATTGGTGTATCAAGTAGTAATAGTCGTTTCCGATAGGTACAAAAAGCAACGGATCGTCGTAGTTGAGCAAGTGGAAAGCCTTACTCGGCGCTATGATTTTAAAGCCTTCCAGCGAAGTTTGGTGTTGTTTTTCGAGTTGACGAATCTTCGTAATCGCTTCTTCAGGAATCTCGTTTTTAAAAATACTGCTGTCTAAGAAACGCAAGCGATAATCAATACAAATTTTACGGATTTGGTCGATGTGGAAAATTTTGTCCGTTTCCAACAAATCAAATTGCAAAGTATTAGAAATTGTTGAACTTTTATGCTGAAGCTTATTAGTTACCATTTCCCTTTCGCGTTCGTTTTCGGCTAAAATGGATTGTACTTGCGCTAAAATGGCAGCTTCTGATTGGCGTTTTTTTCGTTCGGAAAGTAATTCTTCTTGAAGGTTTACCTTGTGGAGCAACATAATGTAAATTTTTAAACAGTTGATAACTTGAAAATTACACAATCGAAATTTACAAAATATTTTTTTCAAACCTTAGGTGGTAGCTTCCAAATTGCTTTTCTACAGTTGTTAAAGTTTTGAGAAAGTCAGCGGTACAATTGAAAGTAAATAGTCAAAAAAAATGCCCGAATTTCTTCGAGCATTTGCTTATACCATTTGTCATTTCGACTGTAGGGAGAAATCTTTAGGTTCAGCTTAGCTAAATCTCGTCATATTGGTGAGATTCCTCCGTTGTCGGAATGACAAAATTCAGGTGGTTATTATCTCAAACTGGCACCTAATTCGTTTTCCATATTCTTCAACAACTTGCTCATGATTTTATCAATTTGCTCGTCGGTCAACGTTTTTGTACTGTCTTGCAGCGTAAAACTTACGGCATACGACTTTTTACCTTCCGGTAGGTTTTTACCTTGGTACACATCAAACAAATTCACATCTTTTAACAACGATTTTTCAGTTTGACGAGCGATGTTATAAATCGCATCGAAAGCGACGGTTTCATCTACCAATAGCGCTAAATCTCTGCGTACTTCAGGATATTTCGGAATGTCGGTGAACTTGATTTTGCTGCCAATCAGTTTTAAGATTAGGTTCCAATTGAAATCGGCATAAAATACTTCTTGTTTGATGTCGAAATGTTTTAAAATTGATTTCTTCACAGTTCCGAATTCCACTAAAGTATCATTCCCGGAAGCGATAGCAATTCCCTCAGCAAATACATCCGAAGCAGCCGGTTTATTTTGGATTTTATGAATACCCAATCGCTCTAAAACCGAACCTACATAGCCTTTGAATAAAAAGAAATCCGAAGGTTTTTGCGGATTGGTCCAGCTTTCCGCATTGCGATTGCCGGAAACAAATAAAGTCAAGTGTTTCGGTTCATCGTAACCCGAAGGCAATTTGTGGTAGGTTTTTCCGAATTCAAACAACTTCAAATCGCCGTTTCTGCGGTTGATGTTGTACGACACCGCTTCTAATCCTGAGAACAACAATGACTGACGCATAGCCGACAAATCGTTGCTCAACGGATTCAACATCATTACGTTGTATTCTTCTTTCAATAGGTCGGATAAACCAACGTAATCCGGTGTAGTCAATGAGTTGGCCATCATTTCGTGAAAGCCTAAACCGTTCAATTGGGTGGCAACAATGTTTTGTACTTTATAATCTTCAGTTCGGGCCGCATTAGACACCGTAGCATTTAATTTCTTGGTGAAGTTGATGTTGTTATAGCCGTAAACACGTAAAATTTCTTCAATCACATCAATTTCTCTTTGTACGTCAACACGGTAAGAAGGAATGATTAAACCCAAACCGGCATCAGAAACCGTTGTCACTTTGATGTCTAACGAAGCCAAAATTTTCTTGATGGTTTCTTTTGGCAATTCCTGCCCAATCAATTTATTGGCTTTTTCAAAATGAAGGAATACCGGGAAATCTTCAATTTTCTTTGGATATACATCGATGATATCTGATGTTATTTCACCGCCGGCGACTTCTTTAATCAATAAAGCCGCACGTTTCAAGGCAAACTCGGTAATATTAGGGTCGATTCCTCTTTCAAAACGGAAAGAAGCATCGGTATTTAAGGCATGTCTTTTGGCTGATTTTCGGATAGATACCGGATTGAAATAAGCGCTTTCCAAGAAAATAGCATTGGTCGTTTCGGTAACACCTGAAGATTTTCCACCGAAAACACCGGCCAAACACAATGGCCCTTTTTCGTCGCATATCATCAAATCTTCTTCGTGTAAGGTTCTTTCTATATCATCCAAAGTCGTAAACTTAGTTCCGGCCGCTACGGTTTTGACAATGATTTTACCGTTGATTTTAGCTGCATCAAAGGCGTGTAACGGTTGGCCTAAATCGTGTAAAATATAATTGGTAACGTC
>JBEBBH010000236.1:0-6038 GCA_041158485.1 Bacteroidota bacterium
CACCGGCTGCCGCTTCACGATACACTTGGAAGGTTACTTCATAGCGTTCGGCTGTCTTGGCAGATAATTTCATTTCGGGATCGTTTATGTATTCTTTCTCGTATTCTTTCACGGCTGTGCAAGAAGACAAAACAAACAACACCGCAATCAGGCTAAAAACTTTATTCATTTTGATAATTTTTAATGTCTATATTTTTGGAGGTAATCACTTTTCCTTCTTCATCAACCATAATACAACCGATACCGGGTAATTGGTTTACTAAGTCCATTCCGACTTCTTTACCCAATACAAAAACACCGGTAGCTAAAGCATCTGCGAGTTCAGTTGTTTTGGCAAAAACACTCACGCTGATTAATCCTGTAGCCGGATAACCGGTTCTGGTATCAATGATATGTGAATATCTTTTACCGTTAAAGGTAACGTATTTTTCGTAACTCCCGGAGGTTTCTACCGCAGTATCTTCAAGCGGGAAAGTAGCGAAAATTTTGTTTTTGTTCATCGGATTTTTAATCCCAACCTTCCAAGGTTTACCATCGGGTTGTTTACCCCAAGTACTAATATCACCCGAAACGTTAACCAAACCTGCCACACATCCTTTTGAAAGCAAAAGCGCTTTGATTTTATCAGCGATATAGCCTTGACCAATGCCACCCATACCCAACTTCATACCATCTAATTTCAGAAAGACAGTTTGTTGATCTTGATCAATAATGATATTTTGATATCCAACTTTAGCAACCGATTTCTTGATGGCTTCAGGCGATGGCATTTCTCTCATACTGCCGTCAAATTTCCAAATCTTATCCATTGAAGCATAGCTGATGTCAAAAGCACCGTCGGTAAGTTTCGATATTTTAATAGAACGTTCAATCAAATCAATCAACTCCTGTGGAACTTTTACCGGTTTTATTCCGGCATTTTTATTGATTTCAGACAAAGGAGTGGTTGGAATCCAATCGGAAATTAAGTTTTCTATTCGCTTAACTTCTGCTACAGCTAAATCTTCGTATTCATTGGCTTCAAGACTGTCTTTGGCTACCACCGTTATTTCAAAAGGGCTGCCCAATAAACTCAACTTGCGTTTGTGAATGATTTGGGCATTAGCCGACAAACCAAGAATTAATACCAACAAACAAAGAAATGATTTCATTTTACTTGATTAAAGCTTGTAATTCAGCTACGTATTTGGCCGCATTCTGGTTTTCGTAACCTTTTTTGGCAATTACTTTTCCTTGCGCATTCAAAACAACTACTAATGGAAAATAGCCTTCTTGATTGTATTTTTCAGCTAAAGCTTTGTTAGTATTTTGAAGCGCTTCCGGTAAAACGTTGGCTTTCTTTTTGGGGAAATCAGCACGAACCAAAACTAATTTTTCAGCTGCATACGCTTTGAATTCTTCTGATTGCCATACATTTTTATCCAATTTAATACACGGAGCACACCAATCCGAGCCTGAAAAAACCAACACTATGGTTTTGTTTTCAGCCGTGGCTTGAGCCTTAGCTTCATCAATGTTAGTCGACCACTGCTGTGCAAATCCCAATGAGGACAAGAATAAGAAAGCTATTAAAATGGATTTTTTCATGTGTTTTTTTCTGATAAAACAATTATAAAGTAGCGTACCCTACGCCTTTGTAAAATTATCGTTTTAAAGATTCCTTTTAACTTGTTTTTTTTTCTTAAGGAAATCTTAACTTTATACGCAATTAGGGTATTTAAGGAATAATCTGTTATAAAAATACTAATTTTAATTTATGAAATTGTTTAAAAAGAATTCCCCGTTTTTACTACTCCTTCTTTTATTTATTGTTATCAATGCCGTTTTAAGAACGGTTTTGCTGTTTCATCCTATAACACAATCGGAATTCAACTTTGCAGAGATTATCAAAATGTATGCGCTGGGCGGTTTGTCTGATGTGATGATATATCTTGTTGGTAGCGCTTTTCTATGGTTGTATCTTTTGTTCTTATCTGATAAAAAATACCAAACACCTAACGGATACATTGTCTTTACTGTGTTGGTTTTACTCCTGATTTACGTTTCTTTTTTCAATACCATTTTAGATGAATACGGCGGTTCTTTGCCTGAAATTGGCATTGCCTTTATTGCTATTAAAACGCTTTGTTTTGGTTTGTTGTTGTTTTTGCCACAATACCGAAAGCAAATTCGATTGGGTTTATTTTCCTTTACGGTTTTCTTGTTTGTATTGATTATGGTGCAAAACGCAGTGAGCGAATTCTTCTTTTGGAATGAGTTTGGGGTGCGCTACAATTTTATCGCTGTAGACTACTTGGTTTACACCAATACTGTTATCGGCAACATTATGGAATCTTATCCCGTTGTTCCTTTATTTTTAGGCGTTGGTATCATAACCATAGGCATTACTTATTGGATTGTAAAACAAACCAAATCCTATTTAGACAAGTTGCCGGATTTCAATGAAAAACTAAAAAGTACTGGTATTTATGCCTTTGCCGTTCTTATTTCACTTTTCGGGATTCCGTATTTGGCGCAAAAAGCCAACAGTGATAATGTATTTGCTAACGAGTTGCAGGCGAATGGTATTTATAAATTTGCAGTAGCGTTTGAAAGTAGCGAATTGGATTTCGATACCTATTACAAAACCTTACCCGAAGACAAAGCTTTTTCCATCCTAAACAGTAAATTTTCTGGAACTAAAGGTCAAAGTACAACCCGAAAAATAACCGGTGACACTACTGCCCTAACCAAAAATGTAGTCCTCATTACCGTAGAAAGTTTGAGTGGCGATTTTATGACTGAGTATGGAAATCAAAAACACATCACACCATTCTTAGATTCTTTGGCTGATAAAAGTTTACAATTTACCAATCTTTATGCTGTAGGAAACCGAACCGTAAGAGGTTTAGAAGCTGTAACATTGTGTTTACCGCCAAGTGCTGCAGAAAGTGTCGTAAAACGAAAAGACAACAAGAATAAATTTTCTACGGGTTCTGTTTTCAAAAAGAAAGGCTATGCCGTGAAATACTTTTACGGTGGTGATGCCTTTTTTGACAATATGGAAGATTTTTTCGGAGGAAACGGCTATGACATTGTAGACAAAAAAGCCTTTAAACCGGAAGAAATAACCTTCCAAAATATTTGGGGTGTTTGCGATGAAGATATGTATCGTAAGGCAATTAAAGAAATGAACAATGAGGCTAAAGAAAACCGCCCTTTTTTCAATCATATTATGACGGTGAGCAACCATCGCCCTTTTACTTATCCTGAAGGAAAAATTGATATTTCAGGAAAGTCAAAATCCAGAAGCGGTGGTGTAAAGTATACCGATTATGCCTTGCAACAATTCTTTGCTATGGCCAAAAAGCAGCCATGGTTTAACAATACTGTTTTTGTTATTGTAGCCGATCATTGTGCTTCCAGCTCTGGTAAAACAGAATTGCCTTTGGAAAAATACCGCATTCCTGCTATGATTTATGCACCTGGATTTATTGCGCCAAAACATTTTCCGACCTTAATGTCGCAAATCGATTTAATGCCAACCGTTTTGGGTATGTTGCATTTTTCCTATGAAAGTAAGTTTTATGGACAGAATGTATTCAGTCCTGATTATGAACCAAGAGCATTTGTGGCGACTTACCAAGATTTAGGTTTGATAAAAGACAATGTGTTGACCCTAATTTCTCCGGTAAAAAAAGTCAAGCAATACCAACTGATTCAGGAAAAGAAAAACGGTTTGAAATCTGAATTTGAAATCCATTACAAAGAACAGCCGATGGCAAAACTAAATCCCGATTTAGTGAACGAAACCATTGCCTATTACCAAACAGCGGCTCATTTATTAAAGGCTAAAAAACTCAATAAATAAAGCATAAAAAAAGGCTCTCGTTTCGAGAGCCTTTTTTTTATTTACAAGCTTCCAGTGCTTCAGCAAAGGAAAGTATGCTTTCGAGATTGTTTTTAAATTCTTTCTTCTCTACCCTTTCTAATAAGGAAGGACAACCTTTGGCCATTTCTTCAAAACGCTTTTTCGGACCTAACATCCAACTGGCTGAGGCGTTAGATTTTCCCTCAGACTCATTGGCCATTTTCAGAATTACTTCGCCGTTAAAATATTGGTAAACGCCAATCTTTTTGCCTACAAACATTTCTTTGACAAACTTTTTGCTGGCAGCAGCAATAGTCATACCGCCGTTGTCAACTGACAATTTGAAAGAAACAGTGGCATATTCTTCACCATTACTCAAAATCAATCGAGAAACCTCATTGGCTTTGATATTTCTCTCAGAAAATTTACCTTGAAAATCTTTTACGGTAACCGTTACAGCATCACTTAAGTTCATCGCTCTGCTTTTGTGCATGTATCCGGCTACAGTATCTTTTCTTACAGTCAACATATAAGCCAAAATATAGTTTTGGTCAGTTTCAATACTGTACGGCGCATTGGTTGCAGGAGCACTCGAAGTAGTTCCGGAATAAGCCGGCTGCTTTTCTTCAAAAATGAAATTCTTGGTTTCCACCGCAAAATGGCGATTGGTAATTTGATTGGCCTTTAAAAGTGTCTGCAATTCATTATTGGCTTTCAACATAGTTTCACCATCTGATTTATCATAATCGTTGGCGATTAACTTCTGACAATATTCGTTAGACTTGGCCGGATTGTCTAATAAATAATAAATTTTAGCCAAATTAAAATAAGCACTGTATCTGATTTTTCGGTGTGCTTTTTCATCTTCATTATATTTGGTCGGCAATGATTCGAAATAAGCAATGGCGTCTTTAATTTCATTGGCAATATCCGTCGTAGGCTCGGCAAAGTTCATTTTGTCAAAAGCATTTTTCACGGTCAAATACGCATTGTATTCAGCCATTTGTTCCGGGTGTTTTTTGTTGGCTAAAATCCATAATTTATCGGCACCTGACTTAACCGGATAACCAAATTCATCATTCAACTCGTTGTTCAAAGTATTGATTACTTCGGTGGTAAAATTGTTTCTGATTAAATTTTGGATACCGTATTGAAAGCTTTCTGCTTGGGAATAGTTTTCGTATTCCTGACTCTTAGCACTGCGTTGTGCGGTAAAATTGATTATTTTGCTGACTTTACCATCACTGCTCACCACTTTAGCATTACCGTCTTGCGTGTACGAATACACTACTGTGTAATAGTATTTATTGGTTACTCTACCACTCTTATCTTTTGAAGAACTTACACGATTGGTAATTTCTTTTTTGGTAATGGCCGGATTTTGTAAAACAACTTCAACACTCAAATACCCATTTTTTTGTTTTTTTTCAAAACCGTTAATGGTAACTTGGTTTTGAATAAAATATTGGGGTTTGTTGTACTGCAAATTGCGATCAATGTTGGTCACAAAAGAATACGTACGGTTTTTTTTATCAACAATTGGTTTAGAAGGTAAGTTGACATAAGAATAATTAATGTCAAACGGATCTAAGTCGGTTGACTGTGCTGAAGCCGCTAATCCGATAAGCAAAAAAGAGGCTAAGAGTATTTTTTTCATGGTTAGGTTATTTTTTCGCCAAATATAGCCGAATTAACGCTATGATATACTGTTTGTTTAACGGATTTTATAAAGTTTTTTTGATTACAAAAAAATAAGCCCTTGTGATGGTTAGCAAAACTAATAATCCTTACTTTTAAGGTATGTTTAGACACCAAGGAAAAGCCCGAACTTTTTTACACAACCTGCGCTTGGCCGCTTTATTGTCATTGGTTGCCGGTATTGTAAATATTACCGGTGTTTTGGCGTTGAAAACACTCACCACCAATGTTACCGGTCATTTCGCCTACTTTGCCGAAGAAATAATGCGGAAAGATTATGCCATTGCCGTTACCTTCTTGGTTTTTACTTTGTGTTTTCTGTTGGGATCGTTTACGGCCAATACTGTAGTTGAAATTGTTTTGCAGCAGCGTCCGCGACTGGCACACGTGGTTCCTATTGCCATAGAGGTGCTGATTTTAGTTGGTGTAGCCTTGTTTTTCGGCAATTCAGATATTTATGCTTGGCATGGAAAAACGGAAGCTTTTTTGT
>JBEBBH010000237.1:0-3101 GCA_041158485.1 Bacteroidota bacterium
AGGAAGAAAAATATTTGAAAACAGCTATAATAACGAAGGTGCTTTCAATGAAAATATCCAGTTGAGTAACGCGCAAACCGGAATCTATTTGGTTTCTGTTACTGACGGTGTCAACAAAATAGTAAAAAGAATTGCTGTAGAATAACCTACACCAAACTTATAAAAGAAAGGGAACCAATTTGGTTCCCTTTTTATTTTCCGTTAAAGCTGTTCATAGTATTATTTAATCCGGCCAAAGCAAATGATTCGATGATTTGCTTCGCTATTTCATAGCGTTCGGGTAACTTGGCTTTTTCCTCTTCGTCCCATTCGCCCAACACATAATCTACTTGTTGGCCTTTTTTAAATTGGTCGCTGATGCCAAAGCGAAACCTTGGGTATTCTGTAGCGTTTAATAGCAGTTGAATGTTTTTCAAACCGTTATGACCACCATCGCTGCCTTTGCCTTTGATGCGGATAGTTCCGAAAGGCAGGTTCAAATCATCGGTAATCACCAATACGTTTTCCTTGGGAATGTTTTCTTTTTCCATCCAATAGTGTACTGCCTTTCCGCTAAGGTTCATGTAGGTATTAGGTTTTAGCAGAATTAGTTTTCTGCCTTTTACGCTGTATTCGGCTATAGCACCCAATTTGGCCGTTTCAAACGATATGCCTTGCTTTTGGGCTACAAAATCTACGATTTTAAACCCAATGTTGTGTCGGGTGTTAACGTACTCGGCTCCGATATTTCCTAAACCGACGATGAGGTATTTCTTCATTAGAATTGTATTGTGCTCTTTGGACTTATTACCAAATAGTTGTGTTAACCATTTCATGGGGCAAAATTAAACTAAATTACGACTTCAATTGATTATGATTTAAGGAAAATTTCAGCCACAGATTTCACAGATTAGCACTGATTAATCTGTGGGAATCATTTTAATCCGTGGCCAAGAATGTAATTGTGTTAATCCCATGAGACTTTAAATGGATAGGTTGTGTTTTCTAAAGTTTGTAAAACGCCTTTTGATTATCACATAGCCACGAATTACACGAATTAGCACAAATTAAATTCTTGGGAATTAGTGTAATTCGTGGCAAATAACAGCAATTTTATGTCTGCTCCTAAATAAAAAAAGCCCCGTTTTTCAACGAGGCTTTCAATATAACTTGGAAATGAATTATTTTTTCTTTCCTTTTGCCGGAGCTTTTGCTGCTTTTGCTGCTTCTTGAGCGGCTTTCATAGCGGCACGTGAAATCTTCACTTGACAAACCACAGTGTTGTCCGGGTGCATCAATTTGAAGTTGTTAGTTACCAATTTAGTAACGTACAATTTGTTCCCCATTTGCAATTCAGAAATGTTAGCCTCCACAAAATCAGGAAGATTTTTAGGTAAAGCTTTCACTTTTAATCTTCTTTGGTTCAAACGCAAGTCACCACCTAATAATACACCTGGAGAGGTACCTGTAATTTTCACAGGAACTTCCATAATGATTTCTTTGCTGTCGTTCAACTGGAAGAAGTCAATGTGTAAAATTTTGTCACTTACCGGGTGAAACTGAATGTCTTGAAGAATAACGTTAGACGTTTTTCCGTTCAAATCAACTACAACAGTGTGAGCGTTTGGAGTGTAAACCAATCCTTTGAATGCTTTTTCTTCTGCTGCAAAATGTACTGGTTGTTCTCCTCCGTAAATAACGCAAGGGACCATTCCAGCATCACGTAAGGCTTTTGTTGCTTTTTTGCCCACGCTTTCTCTTTCTTGTCCTTTAATCGTAATCGATTTCATTGTAAAAATATATAGTTAATAAATAAAAATTCTACATTAAAAATTTTCCACTGATGGAATTGTTGTGTTGCACCATGTGCATTACTTCGGCGAAGAGCGGTGCACAACTCACCACTTTTATTTTGTTCGATGCTGCCTTTAACGGAATCGAATCGGTGACAATTAATTCTGACAGCTTAGAGTTCTCAATTTTTTCATACGCTTCTCCCGAAAGAATGGCGTGGGTACAAATCGCTCTCACACTCAAGGCGCCTTTTTCTATCATCAAATCAGCTGCTTTAGCTAAGGTACCTCCGGTGTCAATCATATCGTCTACCAATATTACATTTCTACCTTTTACCTCTCCAATCAACTCCATAGTGTCAATTACATTAGCCGCTTTGCGTTGCTTGTAACAAATCACCACATCCGATTCTAAGAATTTAGAATAGGCATAAGCTCTTTTGGAACCGCCCATATCGGGAGAAGCAATTGTTAGGTTGTCCAACTGTAAACTTTTTACATAGGGTAAAAAGATAGTCGATGCAAACAAATGATCTACCGGTTTTTCAAAGAAACCTTGGATTTGATCAGCGTGTAAATCCATAGTCATGATTCGGGTAGCACCGGCAGTTTCCAATAATTTGGCTACTAACTTGGCTCCAATCGGCACACGAGGTTTGTCTTTACGGTCTTGTCTGGCCCATCCAAAGTAAGGAATTACCGGAGTAATATGTCGGGCTGAAGCGCGTTTCGCGGCATCAATCATCAACAATAGCTCCATTAAATTGTCGGCACTCGGAAAAGTAGAGCAAACAATAAAAACGCGTAATCCTCTTATGGATTCTTCAAACGAAGGCTGAAACTCGCCATCACTATATTTTGAGAACGTAACTTTACCCAGCGGCACACCATAGTTTTTAGCTATTTGTTCTGCTAAGTGGACGCTTTGTGAACAGGCAAATATCTTTGCTTCGGGTTCTAAATGCGACATTGTAATTTGTTGTTTAGTTCCAAGAAGTTGTCGCTTTTTTTGGTTTTTGGTGTTCCAAAAGCCGGTAAGCATAAACGCCTCGGATGTAGTTAGTTAGTTGTGTGTTGCTGTAACGCGGTGCAAATTTAGAAATTAAATCCGACTCTGAAAGCATTTTTTTGTCTATTTTTTTGAGGATATGAGAAAAAATTATTTACATTTGCACCCACAAAACACCAAAAGTGTTCCAATAAGAATGCCCGGATGGCGGAATTGGTAGACGCGCACGACTCAAACTCGTGTTCTTAGGAGTGTGGGTTCGATTCCCACTCCGGGTACAAAAGAAAAACCTCTCAGTAATGGGAGGTTTTTTTATTTTA
>JBEBBH010000238.1:0-5558 GCA_041158485.1 Bacteroidota bacterium
GGTATTGGTCTGCGCAATTTTGCATTTACCGATTTTTATAACACAGGAACGGCTTCGGGTTACGAGATTGTTTTTTGGAACAATACGCCTTTTGATTTGTCGGATTTAGGATTTACCGACATCAAAATCGAAAAAGCCAAGTCGCATCCGTTAACCGATTTGTATAAAAACGCCTTGAAGATAGTCGAACTCCGACTGAGCATCAAAAAGTCGAAAGACAGCATTTACGAATCGTATTATTTTCCGCCTAAAATTAATAGTGTCAAGTCGTTTTTAAAGAATGCATACACCCAAAGTATAGCTTTTTTGCATACTTCCAATCGAGGTTCACAACGCATTCGCACTAAAATTGCACAATTGGAGCGCAAAACCAAGTTGTATCATGATAGCCTGGAAACGCTTAAAAAAGAAAAACCGGCTTTTGTTTTTTGCACAAACCAACGCGTTATGCTGGGCGTTGCACCTTTGTTAGCAGCTCAAGATTTGGGAATACCAACGGCTTGTTTTATTTTTTCTTGGGACAATTTGCCCAAAGGCACCAAAATCATCGAAACCGATTTTTATTTTGTTTGGAGCCAACACATGAAAGCCGAATTGCGCTATTATTATCCGCATGTTCTGGAAGATCAAATCATTGTTACCGGAACGCCGCAATTTGAAACGCATTTTGACAATTCCAAACTTCAATCTAAAGCAGATTTTTTCCAAAGCCATAATTTAGATGTAAGCAAACGCTATTTTTGTTTTTCCGGCGATGATGTGACCACTTCGCCTAACGATCCGCAATACTTGGAGGATGCGGCCAAAGCGGTAAGAAGTTTGAATCAAAAAGGGCATAATCTGGGGATTGTTTTCAGGAGATGTCCCGTTGATTTTTCCAAACGATACGACGCAGTTTTAACCGAATATGCCGATTGTATAACAGCCATAGCCCCGGAATGGATCAAAAAAGCGGAAAGTTGGAATACTATTTTGCCTACTAAAGCCGATTTAACGTTGCAAATCAACACCATCAATAATACCGATTTTGTTATCAACCTTGGGTCGTCTATGGTTTTTGATTATGTCATTTTTAAGAAACCTTGTGCTTTCATTAATTACGATGTTAAAGATGGAATTCCTTGTCGATTAGTTAAGGATACGTATAACTTAATCCATTTCAGATCCATGACATCTAGCCATTGTGTCGCTTGGATAAACAGTCCTCAAGCCATGGAAACCGTGATATTGTCGTTACTGACTCAAAACAATGATAGCTTGATTAAAAATGCCGGTCAATGGTTCGAGAAAATCAACCAACATCCGCCAAAGCAAGCATCGGAGCGAATTTGGAGCGCCATTTCTCAACTCATCTCCCAACAATCATGAAGATAGGTTTTCTAACACCCGAATTTCCTCATCCTGAAATGGGTGCCTCCGGCGGTATTGGGACAAGTATCTACAACTTGGCCAAAGGACTGGTCGATTTGGGACACGATGTGTCAGTGATTATTTACGGACAAAAAGCAGATGAAATCGTCATCAAAGACAACATAACTTTTTACAAGGTTAAGAATATAAAGCTAAAGGGTTTTTCCCGATGGTTAACGCAGAAAAAGATTCAAAGATTGCTCAATTCTTTGGTGAAAAGCGGAAAGTTAGACCTGGTTGAAGCACCTGATTGGACTGGAATCACAGCCCACATCAAACCCAATTGTCCGGTAGTGATTCGCTTGAACGGTTCCGATACGTATTTCTGTCATTTGGACCAACGACCGGTGAAATTTTCTAATAGAATTCAGGAGCAATTAGCCTTAAAGAAAGCCGATGGTTTACTTTCGGTCAGTCGCTACACCGCTGAGGTTACCCAACAACTCTTTGGGTTAAAACGTCCTTTTGAGATTATCCCGAACAGCATCGACTTGGATAAGTTTGTACCCAACAAAGATGTGATATCGCAACCCAATACCATTTTGTATTTCGGTACTTTAATTCGCAAAAAAGGATTGTTGGAACTGCCGCTTATTTTTAACAAAGTGGTTGCGCAACATCCCGAGGCCAAACTAGTGTTAATTGGTAGAGATGCATCCGATGTTATTAGCGGAAATACTTCTACTTGGGCCATGATGCAACCTTTGTTTACTGCCGAAGCCAAGGCCAACGTAACCTATCTCGGTAGCGTACCTTATGCCGAAATGGCGCAACACATCCATGAAGCTACAGTTTGTGTTTTTCCAACCTTTGCCGAAGCTTTGCCGGTTTCTTGGATAGAAGCCATGGCCATGCAAAAAGCCATAGTGGCTTCAGCGATTGGTTGGGCAGAAGAAGTGATTGACGATGCTGAAAATGGATTTTTAGTCCAGCCAACGGCACACCAACAGTATGCGGACAGCATTGTACAGCTATTGCAAGACGCAACTTTACGCGAAGTTTTTGGTTCAAACGCCCGAAACAAAGTCATGCAAAAGTTCAGTATTGCAGTCGTGGCTCAACAAAGTGTTGCTTTTTACCAAAAATTTTTAAAACGATAAGCGGTGGCAATGGAGATTTTAGTCAGAGTTGGTGCTCATTCGCCAATCGAAATCACTATTTTTGCTATTCTTAATTCAAAAACCTGATGGGAATACAGTTACACGAATACATCACAAAATCAGGAGAAGTTATTCTCTATACCGGTAAGCCCGATTTTTCCCGTTTGGAAGTCTTAGCCGAGGGTTTTGGCGATGTTTGGCACAGCTCGTTAGACCAAGGGTTTAAAAATATTTTTCCCGAATTAGTCTACCAAACCGCCACTTTTTTTTGGTTTGTAAGAGATTTGGAAAATTTGGATTTGTGTGTTAATTGGCGACTTAATCCGGAAGCCTTTGCTGTCCGAAAATCGGTATGGGAAACACTGGGCGGATTCGATGAAACCTATCAAAATCCCATTATGCAAGCCTTAGATTTCGGCTTCAATACCGTTAGAAATTATGGCGGCGTTGCGTTGTATGTTAAAGGATTGTATGAAGCCCAATCGGCAAATCCTATCATTACGGTTAAAGACCGATATACTTTTTTTATTAGAAATTTCAAGATAGACCACGCGCTGTTTATGGTGTATCGCAAAGGCTTGTGGAATTTGAAAGAGTGGCTGGCATTGTGGTATGCGAAAAAGAACTTTAAAAAGAAACAATCCACAACACTAGTCAAAGCTCGTAGTTTAAAACCACTAGAAGGCAATCCGACGGTCAGTTATATCATTCCCACGATGATGCGACAAGATTTTACCTTGCAATTGTTGTCGGATTTACAGCAACAAACCTACAAGCCAACACAAGTAGTTGTAGTAGATGCAACCCCGGAAAACAGTCGTGATGAAAGTTTATACAATCCGAAACAATACGATTTCGAGTTGGTAGTGAAATGGCAAACCAGTAAAGGAAGTTGCCGAGCTCGAAACGAAGCCATTGATTGTTGTACCGGAGAATATATTGTTTTTGGAGACGATGATATTCGCATTCCGCCTGATTATATCGAAAATCATTTGCGTTTTTTACAAACCTACCAAGCCGACGCTTGCAATGGATTAGATATCAGAGCCGATCATCAAAAACAAACTTTAGACGATTTGTATCACAAGCTCGAAAAGTACGGCTACGATCGATACCGCTGTGGCGCTGCACCTCATATGAACAATGCCAACAACTGTGTCAAACGCCAATATGTCAACCAAATTGTTGGCAATGATATCAACTTTGACGGCGGTTACGGCGAAGACAACGATTTTGGATTTTCCCTGACCAAAATTGGGGTTGTTGTTTTACAAAATCCGTTTTCAACCAATTTGCATTTAAAACCACCACAAGGCGGCTATCGTTTTTGGGGCAGTCAGGCCAAAATTTTAGGAAAAAAACGAAAAACCCAACCTTGGGAACTGGATACGCCGGTAAAACGAATTCGCCCGATTCCAAGTCCGACCATGATGTATTATTTCCACAAGCATTACGGTGAAGCTTTGGTAACCGAATACCGTCACAAGTACTTCTTTTTATACCTGTTCAAAGGACCAAAATGGCGTATTCCGTTTAAAATTTTAAATTTACCGTACCGCCAATTGCAGTTTAATAAATCGATTTTTTATGCCAAGAAATTAATGGCTTTAGGAAAACGCACCAAATAGCATGAAATTTACCCTCATCATTTGTACCTATATGCGTCCGCAAGCTTTGCTGCAATTGCTGCAATCGGTAAGCCGTCAAACCGTTTATCCCGATTCGATTTTAATTGTAGACGGTTCAAAAGATGAGAAAACCAAAGCTGTGTTGGTGGACAATGTTTTCCCCAATTTAGCGTATTTTTTGGTTGAAGACAAAGACAGAGGTTTAACCAAGCAACGCAACTTCGGTATCCAACGGGTGCCCGAAAGTAGTGAGATGGTTTGTTTTTTAGACGACGATACGGTACTGGAAGAAAATTATTTTGAAGAAATCATCAAAACCTATCGTTTGCATCCTGAGGCATTAGGCGTTGGCGGCTATATCAATAACGAAGTGCAATGGTCGTTTGCGGGCGAGAATTACCAACCTGATCCAACCGAATTCTATTACGACGGCTGGAAACGCAAAGACGGAAGTCGTTTTGTATTGCGAAAGAAATTAGGGTTGGATGCTAACAGACCGCCCGGTTTTTTACCCGAATTTTCAAACGGAAGAAGTATTGGTTTTTTGCCGCCATCGGGCAAGATTTATGAAGTAGAACAATTAATGGGCGGTGTTTCTTCTTTTAAGAAATCGGTTTTTACCACTTTTCAATTTTCTACTTATTTCGAAGGTTACGGTTTGTATGAAGACGCCGATTTTACCTTGAGACTTTCCAAAACCGGGAAATTGTATGTGAATACAAATGCCCAATTGGGTCACTTTCATGACCATTCCGGCAGACCTAATCAATACCAATACGGAAAAATGGTGGTGCGAAACGGTTGGTATGTATGGCGAGTAAAATATCCAAATCCTTCATTAAAAGCGCGATTTAAATGGAATGCTATTGTCCTTTTGTTGACATTCATCAGATTTAGCAATATATTTACAACCGGTAAAAAACAAGAAGCTTTGACCGAATCTTTAGGCCGACTCATCGGTTGGTTCAGTCTGCTTTTTCATCAACCGAAAATACAATAATATGACGCTATTCAGCCTAATCCGTTCCGATTACCGCAAGTACAAAAAGTACGGAGCGAATGGTTTGGTTATCATCTTCCTGACACAAGGATTTTGGGCACAGTTTCAATACCGAATAGCGCATTTTTTTCATACCAAAGTCAGATGGCAACCTTTTCGTGTTGTAGTCATGTTACCGATGTATTTTTGGCAAAAAGGAATTGAAATCATGACCGGGATATCCATACCGGCTTCTGCACAAATAGGACATTCGTTTTACATTGCCCATTTCGGCGGGATTATTTTAAATTCTAACACTGTAATTGGCAATAATTGCAATATTTCCCAAGGCGTTACTATCGGGGTTTCCGGTTTGGGCGAAAAAAGAGGTGTGCCTGTTATTGGTCATAATGTTTACATAGGCGCCAATGCGGTCATTGC
>JBEBBH010000239.1:0-4005 GCA_041158485.1 Bacteroidota bacterium
TAACCGAAATCATCGACGTTACTCCAATGCCTCACAACGGATGTCGTCCTCCTAAAAGACGAAGAGTATAATTATAGTATAATCAAGGCAGAACCAAGGTTATCGAAGGATTCGACCTGAATTCATAACCTCTGTCTTAAAACAATTTAAAATGGCAAGATATACTGGTCCAAGTACAAGAATCGCCCGTAAGTTTGGCGAAGCAATTTTCGGAGAAGACAAAGCCTTCGAAAAAAGAAATTACCCTCCGGGACAACATGGTTTAGCAAAAAAACGAGGTAAAAAATCGGAATATGCTGTTCAGTTGATGGAGAAACAAAAAGCAAAATACACTTACGGTATTTTGGAAAAACAATTCAGAAACTTATTCGAAAAAGCGGCTGCCTCTAAAGGAGTAACCGGTGAAATTCTTTTACAATTATGTGAAGCTCGTTTAGATAACGTAGTGTACAGAATGGGAATCGCGCCTTCAAGAAGAGCTGCCAGACAAATCGTTTCTCACCGTCACATCACTGTAAATGGTGAATTGGTAAACATCCCGTCTTACCACTTGAAAGCTGGTGATAAAGTAGCTGTTCGTGAAAAATCTAAATCTGTTGAAGCTATCGAGCGTTCATTAGCCAACTCTTCTCACGTATATGAGTGGATTACATGGAATAACGATACTAAAGAAGGAACTTTTGTTTCTGTTCCTCAAAGACTTCAAATTCCGGAAAATATCAAAGAACAATTAATCGTAGAGTTGTACAACAAATAATAATTGACATTCGTCTAAATTATGGCAATATTTAATTTTCAGAAGCCCGATAAAGTTATCATGATCGATTCTACCGATTTTGAAGGTAAATTTGAATTCAGACCTTTAGAACCGGGATACGGATTGACCGTAGGTAATGCCCTTAGAAGAGTTTTACTTTCTGCTTTAGAGGGATATGCCATCACTTCGGTTCGTATCGAAGGCGTTGAGCATGAGTTCTCTACTATTTCAGGAGTGGTAGAAGATGTAACCGAAATTATCCTAAACCTTAAACAAGTACGTTTCAAACGTCAAATTGAAGAGGTTGATAACGAAACGGTTTCTATCTCCATCTCTGGTAAAGACCAAATTACTGCTGGTGACTTTCAAAAGTTCATCTCAGGATTCCAAGTGTTAAACCCGGAATTAGTAATTTGTAATCTTGATAGCAAAGTAAATCTTAACATGGAGTTGACCATCGAGAAAGGTCGTGGTTATGTTCCTGCTGAGGAGAACAAAAAACAAAACGCAGCTATCGGTACCATTTTCATCGATTCTATTTTTACTCCGGTAAAAAATGTGAAATACGCGATCGAAAACTTCCGTGTGGAGCAAAAAACAGATTACGAAAAATTGGTTTTTGAAATCAAAACTGATGGTTCAATCAATCCGAAAGATGCCCTAACAGAAGCTGCTAAAGTTTTAATTCACCACTTTATGTTGTTCTCCGATGAGAGAATCACATTGGAAGCTGATGAAATTGCTCAAACAGAATCTTACGACGAAGAATCATTACACATGAGACAACTATTGAAAACCAAATTGGTTGATATGGACTTGTCAGTAAGAGCCTTGAACTGTTTGAAAGCAGCCGAAGTTGACACCTTAGGAGATCTTGTATCTTTCAATAAAAACGACTTAATGAAGTTCCGTAATTTTGGTAAAAAATCATTAACTGAGTTAGATGAGTTGGTAGCCAACAAAAATTTGACTTTCGGAATGGACTTAAGCAAATATAAACTAGATAAAGAATAAATTACTTCATATTTTGCTCTCCAAAGCGGATCGTAGCAAGATGAAGGTTAAAAAAAGTACGTCATGAGACACGGAAAAAAAGTAAATCACTTAAGCAGACAAACAGGACACAGAAAGTCTATGTTGGCTAATATGGCTTGTTCTCTTATCGAGCACAAACGCATTATTACCACTGTTGCTAAAGCCAAAGCGCTTAAACAATTTGTTGAGCCGTTAGTAACCAAATCAAAAGAAGATACTACGCACAACAGACGTATCGTTTTCGCTTACATCAGAAACAAATATGCAGTAACTGAATTGTTCAGAGAAGTAGCTGCTAAAGTTGGTGACCGTCCGGGAGGATACACTCGTATCATCAAGTTAGGTAACCGTTTGGGAGATAACGCTGATATGGCTATGATCGAGTTGGTAGACTTCAACGAACTATACAACGGAGGTAAAAAAGAAGAGAAAAAAGGTAGAACACGTCGTGCTAAAAAAACGACTGCTACTGAAAAAGCTCCTGTAGCTGCTGCTCCTAAAGCAGAAGCTCCTGCACCGGTTGTAGAAGATGTAGTAGAAGATACACCGGCTGCAGAAGTAGTAGAAACTCCGGCTGTTGAGGAAACTCCGGTAGCTGAAGCTCCTGCTGCAGAAGAAACGCCTGAAGCTCCGGCTGACGAAGAATCTAAAGAAGAGCAAGCCTAATGGTTGCCCACTCTTAAATATAAAGGATAAACAGTTTTGTTTATCCTTTTTTTTTGTGTCACACTGAACGCAGTCGAAGTGTCAGAAGCGAATGGTTCGGGATTTATCAGCTATCCATATTCCTGCTTTGCGTTTCAATCTTTCCTGTTTGTAACCCTGAGCGTAGTCGAAGGGCTTTTCCAAAAACAGTAAAGGATTTCCACTGCACACGAGCGAAGCGACTGCCGAAGGAATCAGGGCTAACAAGGAAACGAAAGGAATGTTTATAAACTTTAATAATTCCATTTTAATATGAGTGTTCAATAAATTAATTTTGTCACTCAATGAGCAAAACATAAACCAACAACTTACAACTTACAACATACAACAACACAACAAATGAAGTACACTACAAGACCACAAGCCTTACTACTACTAGCCGACGGTACTATTTTCTACGGTAAATCCATCGGTATCTCCGGGAAAACCTTCGGAGAAGTTTGTTTCAATACCGGTATGACAGGTTACCAGGAAATCTTTACCGATCCGTCGTATTTCGGACAAATCATGGTCGCCACCAATCCGCACATCGGAAACTACGGGGTTAACGCTAACGAAGTCGAAGCCGACAAAATAATGATTTCAGGTTTGGTGTGTAAAAATTTCAGTTTTACCCATTCGCGCCCCGACTCAGAAAGCAACTTATATGATTATTTCGAAAAAGAAAATCTTATCTGCATTTCCGATGTTGATACTCGCGCGTTGGTGAGCTACATTCGTGACAATGGCGCACAAAACGCTGTAATCTGCACCGATGGTACTCCGGTAGAAGAATTAAAAATCCTTTTGGCCAAAGTGCCTGATATGAAAGGTTTGGAATTGGCTTCAACCGTATCCGTGACAGAACCGTATTTTTTCGGAGAAGAAAACGCTATATACAAAATAGCAGCCCTCGACTTAGGTATCAAAAGAAACATCTTGCGCAACTTGGCCAAGCGTGATTGCTACATTAAAGTATTTCCATACAACACTACTTTTGAAGAACTTAAAGCCTTCAATCCTGATGGTTATTTCTTGTCCAACGGACCCGGCGATCCGGAACCGTTAACCGAAGTAATAGAAACGGCCAAACAAATGATTGCTTCCGACAAACCGGTTTTCGGCATTTGTCTCGGTCACCAAATTATCGGTTTAGCTAACGGAGTGTCGACTTATAAAATGTTCAACGGTCACCGCGGTATCAACCATCCGGTAATGAATATCCTGACCGGGAAAGGCGAAATTACCTCACAAAATCACGGATTCGCCGTAAACCGTGAGGAATTGGAAAAACATCCCGATTTAGAAATCACACACTATCACATCAACGACAATACCGTTGCCGGGATGCGCATGAAATCGAAATCGTGTTTCTCGGTGCAATACCACCCGGAAGCCAGTCCGGGACCGCACGACGCCGAGTATTTGTTTGACGAGTTTGTCGCCAATATCGAGAAAGCCAAAAGCTTACAAACGGTTTAAGATATCCTAAGTAGCCCCGATTGGAGAAGTTGCCACGCAACTCGTAA
>JBEBBH010000240.1:0-4313 GCA_041158485.1 Bacteroidota bacterium
ACGGCTATTGAACCTACTTTGTAATTCGGATTAACGCCGCCGGAAGCATTGGATACAATAAGTTTTGTAACGCCCAAATACTTCATCACACGAACCGGAAAAGTCACTTCCTGCATAGAATATCCTTCGTAATAGTGAAATCTGCCTTGCATGGCTACAACTTTCTTATCGCCTATGGTTCCGAAAACCAAAGCGCCTTTGTGACCTTCTACCGTAGAAACCGGGAAATTGGGGATTTCGTTATAAGGTAACGCAAATTCTATAGCAATATCATCGGTAAAACTACCCAATCCGGAACCCAAAATCACACCATATTCCGGTATAAAATTGGTTTTATCTTTAATGTAACTAACGGTTTCCTGTACCAATTCCCACATAATCTAAAATAATTTGATCAAAAGTCGTCGCGTTTGAAATCAACCGACTCTTAATAGGTAAATAATATAATTGTTTTCGCAAAATCTCAGCCTCCAAACGTACGAAATCCTTTTCGGTTGTGACAATAATTTTTTCTCCGGCTTGCGATTTTAAAGCTACTATTTCGGCATTGGAAAAATGATGGTGATCGGGATACGTGATAACCACATCATTGTCAGCCTTCAAAAAATCGAAGAAAGGTTTGGGTTTGGCTATACCGGCCAACAAAATTTTCGTTTTATTTTTTATTTCAGATACCGACAAACTATCTGTAGCACTGTAAACCTGATCATCATAATCTACAAAGCTGAAGAAAATCGGTTTGTCCAATCCAATCTTTTGTTTGATTTTTTCCTGTGCAATTTCGGGAATCGCATTGGGACATTTGGTGATAATTATCATATCAGCTCTTTCAGCTCCGGAACGACTTTCCCTAAGATTGCCCGTTGGCAACATCCAATCGTCACAAAACAAATCGCCATAAGCCGTTAACAAAATATAAAATCCTGCTTTTACTTTGCGATGTTGGTAAGCATCGTCCAATAAAATCACTTCAGGCTTATCTTTTTGACCTAATAACTGCGTAATTCCGTTGCGTCTGTCGGCATCAACGGCAACCTGAATCTGTGGGAATTTTTTAAAATATTGGTACGGTTCATCGCCTAATTGTTCGGCATTTGAATTCGCATCGGCTAAAATGAAGCCTTCGGATTTTCGTTTGTAACCCCGACTCAATGTAGCTATTTTATAATGAGGCGAAAGCAATCGAATCAAAGACTCAATTTGTGGTGTTTTACCGGTTCCGCCAACACTCAGGTTACCAACGGCTATAATCGGAACATCAAAAGCATGCGATTTTAAAATGCCTTTATCGTACAGGTAATTTCGAATCGAAGTAATTAAGCCGTACAAAACAGCTATCGGAAACAATAATTTTCGCAACCAAGTCATAGTACGAAAGTAATTATTTAGGACGAATGCACGAATTATTTTTTTATCTTTTATCTTTGAAGCTATAATACCAAACAGCTAACTTGAATCAATACAGCTGATCCATTCAACATGAAAACTAAAATAGCATTGTACTTCTTTTTAGGCTTGTTACAAATGACTGCTTTCGCTCAGGAAGCAGACAATACGGCTATTCTCAAAATCATACTCACCAAATATTATAAAAACGAAAAGGTTATTGCCAAAGACCGACTCCAATTATTGAGTCTTTATTGCTACAAAGCGCCCAATAACGAAGAAGTTATCGAAGTGATTAACGGACATGAGCTCCTGAAAAAAAATGCCGTCGAAATCAAAAAGCAAATCATTATTGGCCTAAACGAAGATTGGTCAAAAGAATACCATTTGCTGTTTGACAATCAACATCAATATTTAAAGAGCAAAGTCAACGATTGTGTTTCGTTGGAAGCATTTCAGGAAATCAGTAAAAAATTCGGCGAAAACAACCAACGTTTGCTCATTATTAACAAACCTATTTATTTTGCCAAAAACCATTTTGCCTTGGTCAAAGTAGCTTTTTACAGAAGTATAGAACACAATAGCGGCCGATTTTTATTGCTGGAAAAAGTCAACAACGAATGGATTATTAAAGAGTACCTAAATGAATGGGCAACGTAATTTTGGATTATGGATATTCAGATAATAGATAATAGATAATAGATAATAGATAAATAGACGATAGACAAAGGATAACAAACAACAAATGAAAATAAAAGAAATTCTCCCGATACTTGAAGAAATGGCGCCTTTGGCCTATGCCGAAGATTTTGACAACGTTGGCTTACTCGTAGGCGA
The DNA here is from genome assembly GCA_041158485.1 of Bacteroidota bacterium. GTDB lineage: Bacteria > Bacteroidota > Bacteroidia > Flavobacteriales > Flavobacteriaceae > Flavobacterium. The sequence goes on from JBEBBH010000240.1 coordinate 2,224, forward strand.
TGTTAATGCCGAAAGCACCGGGATATTAGTTTGCCATGATGCGTTGGAAAGCGTAATCGACGAAGCCATTGCTAAAAAATGCAATCTAGTGGTTTGCTTCCATCCTATTCTTTTCTCGGGTTTGAAAAAAATTACCGGAAAAAATTATGTGGAACGCGCAGTGCTCAAAGCGATCAAAAATGACATTGCGATTTACGCAGTACATACGGCTTTAGACAACCACAAACACGGAGTGAACAAAATTTTCTGCAATGCACTTGGCTTGACCAACACCAAAATATTGGTTCCTAAAAAGAATTTTATCCAAAAGTTAGTTACTTATACCATACCCGAAAATGTAGAACAACTGCGCAATGCCTTGTTCGACGCCGGAGCCGGAAAAATAGGCAATTATGAAGATTGCAGCTTCAACTCCAAAGGCATCGGTACGTATATGGGTAACGAAGACAGCAATCCCGAAATCGGTCAACGCTTTGAATTTATAGAAAACGAAGAAATTAAAATAGAAGTCACTTTCGAAAAACACCTACAGTCTAAAATCCTGAAAGCGCTCTTCCAAAACCACGTTTACGAAGAAGTAGCCTACGAAATCTACGAATTGCAAAACGCGCATCAAAACATCGGACTCGGCATGATAGGCGAACTCGAAAAACCAATGACGGAAACCGATTTCTTAGCCTTTGTGAAAGATAAAATGCAATGCGGTGGCATTCGTCACAGTGCTCTGCTTGGAAAATCTGTTCAAAAAGTAGCCGTTTTAGGCGGTTCGGGTAGTTTTGCCATCGGAAATGCCAAACAAGCGGGTGCCGACATCTTTTTAACCGCCGATTTAAAGTACCACAACTTTTACGAAGCTGAAAATCAGTTGGTTTTAGCCGATATTGGACACTTTGAAAGTGAAAGATTTACAAAAAATTATATTGTTGATTTTCTTAAGGAAAAAATTCTTAATTTTGCCATCATTTTTTCGGAAGAAAATACAAATCCAGTTAAGTACTTATAAAATATGGCGACTACAAAAGAACTAAGTGTTGAAGACAAATTAAGAGCTATCTACGACCTACAAATCATAGATACCAGAATTGATGAAATCAGAAACGTTAGAGGAGAATTACCTTTAGAAGTGGAAGATTTAGAAGATGAAGTTACCGGCTTGAGCACTCGTTTAGATAAATTAAAAAGCGATTTAGTTACTATAGAAGAACAAATCAAAGCCAAAAAAAGTGCCATCGAAGAGCATCAAGCGGCCATTAAAAAATACACCGAGCAACAAAAAAATGTTCGCAATAACAGAGAATTCAACTCGTTAACCAAAGAAGTGGAATTCCAAGAATTGGAAATCCAATTGGCTGAAAAACAAATCAAAGAATTAAAAGCTTCTATCGAACACAAAAAAGAAGTAATCGCTTCTTCTAAAGAGCGTTTGGAACAAAAAACCGCGCACTTAAAACACAAAAAAGCAGAATTAAACGATATCATGGCCGAAACCCAAAAAGAAGAAAACTTCTTGATGGAAAAATCAGCTGAGTTTGAAGCCTTAATCGAGGAGCGTTTGTTAGCGGCTTACAAAAGAATCCGTTCCAGCGTTCGCAACGGTTTAGCAGTAGTATCAATTGAGCGTGGCGCTTCTGCCGGTTCGTTCTTTACGATTCCGCCGCAAACACAAGTGGAAATTGCAGCCAGAAAGAAAATCATCACCGATGAGCACTCAGGAAGAATCTTAGTCGATGCAGCCTTAGCGCAAGAAGAAAGAGAAAAAATGCAAGCTTTATTTGCTAACTTATAATAAGGAATCCCGACCAGTTCGGGATTTTTTTATGAAGAAAATCCAATACTTTCTCCTCACCAAATTGGTTGGTTTGTACATCAACCTCATCAGCTTTTTTAATCCTGAAAAAGCCAAGCAAATCGCCTATGCTATTTTCAGCCAACCTCGTAAAGGCAAAATCAAAAATGGCAAACTGCCCAAAACGTTACAAAGCGCTGTTCAAGAAACGCTACACTACGACGGCGAAAATTTCCAAGTTTACACTTGGCCGGGTAATGATGAAATCATTCTTCTATTACACGGTTGGGAGAGCAATGCTTCA
>JBEBBH010000241.1:0-10748 GCA_041158485.1 Bacteroidota bacterium
TCGGGATTTGGAAGGTAGCTCCACCTACTCTACGACTACGTACTTCTACGTGAGGCATAACGTTTGTTAAAGCATCTTTCCAAACTTCTAATGATGTTTTTTCATCATTGTTCTTTTTTGATTCTACGATATCAATAGCATCATAGAATACTTTAAAAGCTGTTGATTTCTTACCGTCCCACATTAAGTTGTTTACAAAACGTGTTACCAATTGGTCGTTAAACCTTGGATCTGGTAAAAGTGGTCTTTTCTTTGCCGCTCTTTTTCTCATGTCTTTTCTTTAAAAGTTTTTAAAATTACTTTTTAGCTTCTTTTGGGCGTTTAGCACCGTACTTAGATCTTCTTTGTGTTCTTCCTGCTACACCTGAGGTATCAAGCGCACCACGCACAATGTGGTATCTAACTCCTGGTAAATCTTTTACCCTTCCGCCTCTCACTAATACTATCGAGTGCTCTTGTAAATTGTGTCCTTCTCCAGGGATGTAAGCATTCACTTCATTCCCGTTAGTCAAACGCACACGCGCTACTTTACGCATTGCAGAGTTTGGCTTTTTAGGAGTAGTAGTGTAAACACGCGTACAAACACCTCTTCTTTGAGGACAAGAATCTAAAGCAACCGATTTACTCTTCTTAGTGATTTGAGTTCTTCCTGTTCTTACTAATTGTTGAATTGTTGGCATAATTAAATACTAAAATTTCTTTATTTATTAAAATCCCCTTTTTTAGGGGTTGCAAATGTAGTAATTATTTTTATCGAAACAAATCATAATTAATTAATTTTCAAATAGATTCTTTTTAGATTTGATTAACCGTAATAAAAAGGGAATTTTTTCGTTATTTTGAAGCAAAGCCATATGCGATTGAAAAAGCTAATCTTACTTATTTTATTATTCATATTTAGCGGAAAAACTGCTGGTCAAAACTTGTACTTGAAAATTTCAGGCAGCAATGACATAGAAACTAAAATCATTGACAGTATTGGCTACGAAAAAAAACACAAATCTCTAAAATCCATTACCGAAGAAAATACCTTACTTACAGAAAGACTAAACAAGAAAGGCTACCTGGACAGTAAAATCGTTGAAACAAAGAAACAAAATGACTCTGTATTTGAATACAAGTACCTGCTTGAAAACAGAATTAAATATGCACGCATATATATAGGTATAAATTTTCAGGAATTTATCCCCGAAAACTACTCCATCAAAAATGATTCAGTAACCTTGCCTTTTGAGGAAATAGAACTTTTATTAAACACTATAACAAGACAATTGGAAAACAAGGGTTACGCAATGGCGAAAGCTAAACTTAACTCTATTGAAAAAGCATCTCATCTCATTACCGCTTCGCTATCGGTAAATAAAGAAACCAAAAGAAGCATCAACAACATAGTCATAAACGGTTATCCTAAATTTCCCGAAGGCCACAAAAAAAACATTTTACGCCTATACAAGAACAAAACCTTCAACCAAAAAAGCTTAGAAAAAATTTATACCGATTTTGAAAAATACCGCTTTGTCAAACAGCAAAAATATCCCGAAATTTTGTTCACCAAAGATTCAACCAAAATCTATGTATACTTAGAAAAAGCCAAACCAAACTCATTTGACGGATATCTGGGATTTAACAATGATGAAAACGAAAAATTAGTAGTTAGTGGCTACTTAGATTTAACCCTTAATAACATTTTAAATTCGGGCGAAAAAATTGCGCTTTATTGGAAAAGTGACGGGCAAGATCAAAAAACATTCAACCTCAGTTTGGAACTCCCATATTTATTTAAAAGCCCTTTTGGAATGAAGGCTGACTTGAATATTTTCAAACAAGACAGCACCTTTCAAAACACCCGAACAAATTTAGAGATCGGCTACTACTTTAACTACAACACTAGAATGTATTTAGGCTATCAGTCAACAGAGTCAAGCGACATTCAAAACATAAATTCAACTACTATTAACGACTTTGAAAGCACTTTTCTAACCTCGTCATTGGAATTCACCAATTTTACCAATGCTGATTTTTTATTTCCGGAAAAAACCAACATCAATCTAAAAATAGGCAGCGGAGACAGAAACGCCAACTCAGGCAACGAAAACCAATTTTTCATCAGCTTATTAGCCAAGCACAATTTTTATCTGAACCCTAAAAATATCATACAAGTTAAAACCCAGAATTTTTATTTAAAAAGCAATCATTACATTACCAATGAGCTTTACAGATTTGGCGGAATAAATTCTATACGCGGCTTCAACGAAAACAGCCTTCAAGCTAATACTCTTACCACTTTACTTACCGAATACCGTTATATCGCAACTACAAACTTGTACATCCACACCATACTCGACTATGGTTATTTTAACGACGCCACTACAAATACCAAAGAAAATCTTTTGGGAATTGGTTTTGGATTCGGATTATTAACTAAAAACGGACTTTTTAATATTATCTACGCAAACGGCAGCACCAAAAATCAAGATGCCAAACTATCAAATTCAATAGTTCACATCAGCTTTAAAGCCAATTTTTAAATATTTTAAAAATTAGGAATAAAAGTTAACAATTCGTTAGGATTTTTAAGATTTATTTAAGACTTTTGGTTCACTAATTATAACCAAATTAAATAATGAAAACAAAGTTAAATGGATTCTTGACGCTTTTTATAGCGTTATTGGTGCAAATTTCTTTTGCACAAGAAAGGATTGTTACTGGTGTTGTTACTGATAACAGCGGTATGCCAATTCCGGGAGTTAATGTCCTTGTTAAAGGAACTAAATTAGGAACTCAGACCGATTTTGACGGTAAGTTCAGTATTAGCGCCACTCCTACACAAACATTAGTTTTTAATTATGTAGGGATGAAATCACAAGAAATTGTGGCTTCTTCTGCATCAATTAATGTTAAAATGATGGATGCGGCCGTTGAGCTAGAGGGCGTTGTTGTAACCGCTTTAGGCGTCAAAAAGTCTGAAAAAGCGGTGACCTATGCAGCACAATCTGTAAAAGGAGCTGCTATGACTGAGGCGAGAGAGTCGAATTTAGTTAACGCTTTATCCGGTAGAGTAGCTGGGGTTCAGGTAACTAACTCATCAGGAGCTGTAGGATCGTCTTCCAGAATTGTTTTGAGAGGTGCTTCTACTATTACAGGAAACAATGAAGCTTTATTCGTTATCGATGGTGTTCCGTTTGACAATACCAGCTACGGTAACTCAGGATCAGGTGGTGGTAGAGATTTACCAAATGGTGCCGCCAGCATCAATCCTGATGATATTGAATCAGTTACGGTGTTAAAAGGACCAACTGCCGCTGCACTTTACGGTATTCGCGCCAGTAAAGGGGTTATTTTAATCAATACAAAATCAGGAAAGAAAAAAGACAAGTTCGAAGTATCTTTCAATACTAATACTACTTTTTCTAACCCATTGCTTTTACCAAATTACCAAAACTCTTACGGTCAAGGAGCAACTTCAGATTATTTTGAATTTGTTGACGGTGCCGGAGGTGGTTACAATGATGGTGTGGACGAAAGCTGGGGACCTGCTTTGGACAGAGGATTAGAATTTGTTCAATGGGATTCATACAAAAATGGAGGATTACCTACGCCATGGGTTTCTCATCCAAATAACGTAAAAGATTTTTACGAAACAGGCGTTTCTCAAACTAACAACGTATCTATTGTTAGCGGTGGCGAAAACTCAAACTTCAGATTATCGATAGGAAACAGTGACGAAAAAGGAATGATTCCTTTTACTGAATTCAAAAAATTCAATGTTGGTTTCAACGGTAATATGAATTTAGGCAAGAAATTATCTGCCGGTATCAGCATGACTTACTTTAACAACAAAAGTGATAACTTACCAGTTGTTGGATATTCAAGTCAGAACGTAGTACAACAGTTCATTTGGTCAGCTCGTAACGTTAACTTCTCTGACTTAAAAGATTGGAGAAACTTACCATTAGCTGGCGCCAATACACCTGCTGCAGGTACTCCGTTAAACTGGAATACCAATTTCCAAAACAACCCTTATTGGCATTTGGAAACCAACATCAACACGTTTGATCAGGACAGAATTACCGGTAATACATTCTTAAACTTCAAGTTTACAGATAACTTATCAATCAACGGTAAATTAATGTTAGACCAATATTCACAAAGAGAAACTTTAAGAAACGAAAAAGGTTCTAATGAAAATATTGACGGTTACTATGCAGAAATCGCCAGAAGATATTCTGAGATCAACGCAGAAGCCATCTTAACTTACCAAAGAAATTTAACAACTGATTTGGCTCTTACCATTAATGCCGGTATGAACTCTATGAAAAGAGTAAGCACTAGACAATTGGGAGAATTAAGCGGAGGTTTAGAGTTACCGGGATTATTTACGTTATCTAACGTAAAATCAGGAACTACACCAACTATCGACAGTGATTACACTGAGCAAAGAATCAACAGTGTTTTAGCTTTTGGACAATTATCATACAAAGGATATGCTTTCCTTGATTTCTCTGGACGTAATGACTGGGCGAGTGTTTTGCCTTCTCAAAACAACTCTTTCTTCTACCCTGCAGTTACAGGATCATTAGTGCTTTCTGAATTAGCAGATTTTTCTAAAGCAAATATCAGCTATGCTAAAATTAGAGGAGGTTGGTCAAAAGTGGGAGGTATCGGACCTTTAGACCCATACAGCTTAAACAGAACTTTTGCTTTGAGCAACAACAACTTTGGTACAATTTCATCTGTTCCTAACACACAATGGAATCCTAACCTAAAACCTGAAAGCACATCAGGAGTTGAGTTTGGTTTAGACTTAAATGCCTTTAACAACAGAGTTCGTTTTAGTGCCACTTACTACGACCAAACCAGTAAAGACTTAATCTTACCATTACAAATTGATGGAGCTTCAGGATTTACTTCTTCTTGGGAAAATGCCGGAGAAATGAACAACAAAGGTATTGAGTTGCAATTAGGCGCTACAGTATTGAAAAAAGGAGATTTCTCATTTGACTTAGACTTAAACTTTGCTAAAAACAAAAACGAAGTAGTTAGCCTAGGTTTGACTGATGCTTATGTATTAGGAGGTCAATGGGATATGGAATTACAAGCTCGTGTAGGCGAAGCTTATGGATCAATCGTTGGATATCCTTTCTTAAGAAATGATGCCGGTCAAATAATTTATGAAAACGGTTTACCTCAAGTTAACAACACCGAAAAAGTGGTTTTAGGAAATATTACTCCTGATTGGACTGGAGGTGCTAACTTCACATTCAAATACAAAAACTTCGACTTAAGCACCTTACTTGATGCTAAAATGGGCGGTGATATTTTCTCAATGACTTACATGTGGGGTAGATATGCCGGAACATTAGAAGAGTCTTTAATCGGTAGAGAAACCGGTGTAATCGGAAATGGTGTAGTTTCAGACGGCAACGGCGGATATACTCCAAACAACGTTGTTGTTGATGCTAAAACATTCAACCAAACTGCGTACGATTACTCAAACTTTACAGAAAGCGGTGTATTCGATGCCAGTTATGTAAAACTTAGACAAATTGTTTTTGGATATTCATTACCTAAAAAATGGTTAACCGGTACTTTTATTCAAGATTTCAGAGTATCAGTAGTTGGTAGAAACTTAGCTATCCTTTACAAAAAAGTTCCTCATATTGATCCTGAAACAGGTTTCAGTAGCGCTAATGGTGAACAAGGCCAAGAGTTTGGTCAATTACCATCGGCCAGAACTTATGGGTTTAACATTAACATTAAATTCTAAAAAAAGTTATGAAAAAAATATTTGCCTTATTTGTCGCAGCACTCACTTTATGGAGCTGTGATAAAAATTTTGAAGAGATTAACACCTCTCCAAACAACTCCCAATCAACCGACCCTAATTTATTGCTGTCTTCAGCAATGATTACTACTCAAAACACTTTGTACAATGCACAAATTGGAGGAGATATGGGGCTTTGTTGGGCACAACAATGGTCAAAAGTTCAATACAATTCTGAAGAAAGATACACGCCAAGAAGAGCGGTTATGAATTCAGTTTGGACGAATCTTTATGCGAGTTCAATTGCAGAATGTAAAGCCGCATATGAATTAGCAGGCACTACAGGAAATACTAACTTACAAGCTGTTAGCTTAGTTTTGGAGGCCAACAATTTCCAAATACTAACCGATGTATTTGGTCCAGTTCCTTTCACTGAAGCTGTAGTACCTGGAATCACCAAACCGGTACACGATACTGAAGAGGTGGTTTATGACGGTATCCTTGACTTATTAGACCAAGCGGAAGCTTTATTTGCTAATGGAAGTGGTGAATTTACATCAACTGCTGACTTCATCTACCAAGGTGATGTAGCCAAATGGAGAAAATTCGGAGCTTCTTTGAAATTGAAAGCTTTAATGAGAATCTCAGGAAAAAGAAATGTTACTGCAGAAGTTACTGCTTTAGTTAACTCTGGCTTGTTAATGTCTTCTAACGATGATTCTGCACAATTGGCCTACACTGCTTCACAGCCTGATGCAAATCCAATTTACGAAACTATCGTTTACGGTAACAGAGCAGAGTACAAAGTAAGTTCTGTACTTGTTGATGAATTAAACCAATTAACTGATCCTAGACTTAGCAAGTTTGCTCAAGTAAACGATGCTAATGCCTATGTTGGGAATGTTCCGGGTGTTGAAAACCCTGGTAACTACAATGGTTTCTCTTCTCCGGGTGAAGACTATTTATCTCCAACTTTACCAGGTGTATTATTGTCTTACGCACAAGTAGAATTTTATCTAGCAGAAGCAGCTTTAAACGGAATTATCCCAGGTGGTATTCCAACGGCCGATACGCACTACAGAAATGGTATTACTGCTAACATGGACTTTAACGGAGTTTCATCCTCAGCTGTAGCAACTTACTTAAGTCAGCCTTCACTTGACTTTACTACAGTAACTGCAGGTAAAGAAAAAATTGGGTTACAAATGTGGTTTGCGCTTTACGGACAAGGTATTGAGGCTTGGACAGAATGGAGAAGAACCGGACAACCGGCTTTATCTCCAGTTGTTGATGCACAAATTAGTGCTATTCCAAAAAGATTCTATTATTCAACTGATTCACAAAACTTTAACCAAGCAAACTACCAAGCTGCTGTTGCCTTATTAGATAATGGTGATACTATGCTTTCTAAAGTTTGGTGGATGAACTAATAAAAAAAACTATGAAAAAATTTATTTATTTATTTATGGCTGTTACCTCTTTAGGTATCGTGTCATGCGAAAAGGACAATGATGTTCTTACCGGAAATAAAAATGAAGGTGGTTTGTTAGACGTTAAAAACAACTTAGTAGCCTATGTTGTGGGTAACGGAAATGATTTTCAATACAGTGCAGCATTAGGAGCTTTTCAAGGTGATGTAACTGTTGAATCTGTTGACATCTACAAACAATTTACCGGTGTTGACGGTTCAACCTCAAACAGAGTATTTTTAAAGAATGTTACTTTTCCAAATGCTACACAATTAGAAACTGTAAACTTCAATTTTACTTACAACGAACTTAGCGAAGGCATTCTAGTAAATGGTCAACCATTACCAACAAATGATACTGAGCTTGAAATTGGAGACTATTGGACACTTACTTATGTTTCTAAAACATCAAGTGGTAACGAAGCTTTAAACAACAAGTCTACAAAGGTTTCAGTGGGAACTCGTTTCGCTGGTAATTATCGTTGTGTTGAAGCAGAATATTACAGATTGGGTGTATTAACTTATACAGCTGGTGATTGGCCTGCGTCAACTACTATCGAATCGGTAAATTCAACAACATACAGAGTAGTTGAATATTTCGGTGTATTCAGTGGAAATGAATATTATTTTACAATTGACGGAAATGATGTGATTGGCTACCCCGAAAACACTCCTGATGGCACTCCACAATCGGGTAACGGTCAGCCTTTTATCACTTGTTTAACTAATCCGGCTGATATGGCTCCAGTATACTGTGGCACTTCAAATTTCGTGGTTAGAGATGATGTAGAAGGAAAAGACCGCTTGGTAATGTCTTTCGGATATTATACAGGTTCTGGTGCAGTTGGCCCAAGGGTTTTCTATCAAGTATTAGAAAAAATAGTTGAATAATATTAAAATTCCATTATGAAAAAAATATTTAATAATAAATTTGGGTTAGGCTTACTTTTGTCATCTATGATGTTCATCTCTTGTGATGACTCTGGAGATGCTACAGGGTACAGTAACCTAATCGTTGCAGAAGATGTTGTGGGAACTATTTCATTAGATAGTCCTTTGACTAATTCGCAAACCGTTAGAGAGGGTGACGAAAGTGTATTCACATACACTATTACGTTAAACAAACCTCAAGCAGTTGACATTCACGTTTCTGTTCTTCAAACAGCAGGAGATGCTGATGATAATGATTATGAATATGATCATGAACTTATCATTCCTGCCTACACTACTTCAGTTTCAGGAGAGATTAAAATCTTAAATGACGATGAAGATGAAGATGATGAAACTTTCACGCTTCGTGTTAGTAATGCAAACACTTCAAATGCCAGCATTACTTCTCAAGAATTGTCATTTACTATCATTGACTGTTTCTCTGATTTAGCTGGTACTTACAGTTACTCTACTACCAATGCATCAGCTCCAACAGGTGAATTCGCAGCCGGTCCAATTACCGGTAACGTTACATTTACTGCTGTAGGCGGAGGTGTATACAATCTTTCAGATGCTTCTTTCGGAGGCTGGAGAGGTTTATATGGACCGGGCAACATCGCAACTGGGGTTCAATTTGTTGACCTTTGTGGTGAAATTGCTTATGCTGGTGTAGATCAGTACAATGAGGTATTCACATTCTCAAACTTAGTAATCAACGGTGCTGACATGTCTTTCCACTGGGAAAATGATTACGGTGAATATGGAGATACAACCTTAACAAGAACAGATGGCTCTAACTGGCCAAACTTTGTTTTGCAACAACCATAACATTAAATTGTTCTAATCTAAAACCACCAGTTTTCACTGGTGGTTTTTTTATATCTTTGCGCCATGGAAAAAGAAAATCAAATCTTCGGAATCAGAGCCATAATTGAAGCCGTTAACGCAGGTAAGGAAATCGACAAAGTCTTTATTCAAACCGATGCGCAAGGCGAATTGATGCAAGAACTGCTCAAAACCCTGAAAAAAAACAGCATCAATTTCTCTTACGTTCCCGTAGAAAAACTCAACCGTTTAACCATCAACAACCACCAAGGCGCTGTGGCGACCATCGCTCCTATTTCCTTCGTTAACTTGGAAACCTTAGTAGACAGTGTGGTGGAGAGCGGCAAAACACCTTTATTCTTAATCCTCGACCAACTCAGCGATGCCCGAAATTTTGGCGCCATTATCAGAACTGCCGAATGCACAGGCGTCGACGGTATCATTGTCCAAAAAACCGGTTCCGCTCCTGTAAACGGCGACACCGTAAAAACCTCCGCAGGTGCCGTTTTCAATGTGCCGATTTGTAAAGTCGACCACATCAAAGACGCTATCTTTTACCTGCAAGGCAGCGGCATCAAAACCGTAGCCGCCACAGAAAAAACAGAAGACAGCTTATACAGTCTAAACCTCAACGAACCCGTGGCCATCATCATGGGCAGCGAAGACCGCGGCATCAACCCGTCGGTGTTGAAAATCGTAGATGAAAAAGCCAAGTTACCCATGTTCGGCACTATCGGTTCCTTAAATGTATCCGTAGCTTGCGGCGCCTTTCTTTACGAAACAGTTCGCCAAAGACAATAATCACCTATCTGATATTTTATATCTAATATTTAAAATTAAAAGCGAATGGCTCGGGATTTATAAGAAATCCTTATTCCCGCTTTACGTTGCAATCTCGTCCCAAAAGACGAGATTTTCTCTCCAATCGGGGCTAAAAAGCCATCTATTCGGCTAACTTGTTATCGTCTGTCGCTGCTTTGTAGGTGTAAACGTAATTTATTATAGTTGGAGGAATTTCTTCTTCAATCTCCTCCGGTTCCGGTGTATTGACAAAGTTGCCATTCTCATCAAAATGCTTCATAAACATATCGTCCTGTGGATTAAAATCGGGTTGCTCCCATTCGTACTGAATTGCCTTTTTATAATCGGGTGTTTTAAATAGAGCGGCAAAAACAAAACCGGTCAGGAATCCGGCCAAATGACCTTCCCACGAAATTTGTCGGTCAACCTCCGGAAACACATACCAAATCATCCCGCCATACAACATAACAACAGTTAACGATAAAGCCATCAATCGGTAATATTGTGTCATCATGCCTTTAAAGAAAATAAAAGACACCAACACATAAATTAACCCGCTGGCACCAATATGATAGGATTCACGCCCAATAACCCAAGTAATCAATCCGGAAAACAAAATCCCGTAAACCAACACCTTGAGCGAAATGTCACGGTAAAAATAGATCAGCGCCGTAGTTAAAATAAACAACGGAAACGTATTGTTGGCAATATGATTTAAATCGCCGTGCAAAAAAGGACTCAATACTACGCCTTGCAAGCCTTCCCAAGTTCTAGGATAAATGCCGTGTGTGGTCCAATCTACATTAAACCGATCTTCCGCTAAGAAAACACTCCAAATCACCAACACCAAAAAAACCGGCACTATCCATACCGAAGGCGTAAACTTAAAATGATGTTGATCGTTCATAGGTTTTTAAAATAACTCCTTTGGCTTGTCAAAAACACCGCCAAGATAAAAAT
>JBEBBH010000242.1:0-5962 GCA_041158485.1 Bacteroidota bacterium
CTCTCTATCACGATTTTTAATAATGTTGTTTATCAAAGCTTCCACTTGACCGGGTGTGTACATTACGTTGATGTAATCGAAGTAATTGGTGTAGAAATCTGAATAGTTATCGGGCGAATTGGTAACGCTTTTCCAATAAACGCTGTTGTAGTAATCGTGATTTTCATAATAATTCTCGTAACCTTTGCCCAAATTAGCGTATAACAGTGCCGCATCGCTGGTGTTGCCTTTAAATTCGAGTTCTCTACCCAATGCAAACAAGAACTTTTGGTAATTTTTATTTCTTAAGATTACCGGTTTTACTTCGTCAAGTAATATGGCTTTTCCATACTCTTGATTTGCTGTCAATGCTAAGGCTTTAATAATTTGAATTTGGTTAGTTATCAATTCTGAATTTTTGACTTTCTCCAATTCATTCAATAGTGTAATACTGTTGTTATAGTCCTTGGTCATGAAAAGCAAATGAGCTTTACACGTTTTCCAAAGCACAGGATTTTCAACAGAATTCAAATTAATGTTATTGATAAATTGCAATAACTCACCGGCGTAGTTTCTGTCTGATTCTACCCTTTTCTGAACAGTTTCAAATACCGATACTTCTTCATCCCAATAACTATTTGTTTCAACTGATGGTTCAAAAAGAGAATAATAAGGTGTAAAAACCCAATCTTCTATTTTGTTCATCTCTCTCATCAACATAAAACTCAAACCATCAAACTTTGGCCGATATTCATACACTTTTTTGAGATAATCCAGAGATTTATCGTGTTTTAATATCCCGGCAATAAGGTATATATTGGCCTTTTCCTCATCTGTTTTAGCTAAGGTAAGTACTTGTTCAATGGGAACTTCTTTGTTGTAATATTGTGAAACAGCAAAACGCTTTTCGGGCGCATTGACAAAAACCTGAGCGGCATAAAAATTGGCCAGAGCCTTGTCTTCCTCTGCCAATGCTCTGAAGTACAAACTCCAATAAAACAAAATATCTTTGGAGGATTTTACTTTAAATACGTTATCAAAAAGCAGCCTTATTTTAACCACGTCCTGACTGTAAAATGCCATTCTGATAGCCAAAAAAGTATAGCGAAATTTTAGGGTTTCATTTTTTGTTTTTTGGGAAAGTTGAATCGCTTGATTCAATAATTTCTTTCGAACCGGTGATGATTGTACTTCATTTCTTTCCCAAGGATCTTCCATCCAAGAATTGAAAAACTCACAGTTCTTAGCAAACTTCAGATAGTTAATTGCTTCAAAATCTTTATTTCGGTATAAATAAAGTAGCATTTCATTTTTTGAATTCGGTTGTATGTCGCCCAAAGTCATACCCATCATCACTTCTTGTACCGATTGGTAAGAAACCTTGTTTTTACAATATTTAACCCATAACAATTCGTTGGGAGTTTTATCAAAATCTCTGTAAACCTCTCCGGGCATGAAGCTATTTGCCGAATAATAAAATTCCGAGTAAGCGTGATACCCCATTAAATCGGGATTGAAAAATGAAAAGCGAAGTTCTTCACCGTAAGGATAAAATCCACAAGCAAAAAAACTGTTACTTGCTAAAAGAGCTATAAAACCCAGAAATTTCTTCATTGGTAAAATTACTTAATTGTTGTTCATCTAAATGGTAAAGGGAAACGGTGGCATTTTTATCGAACTTGACATACTTTTTTAATAAATGGATGGCTTCTTCTATTTTTTTGGCATCAATCTCTTCAAACTTAACTTTATCACCTATTCTCAAGTAGGTTTCATTGATTACAGTATCCTTAGTTACAGAGTACCACAAAGGTTTGATTTCTTTGAGTAGTTTTTTGACTGCTTTATTATTGGTATAGATTACGTTAGAAAACTGCTCATTTTTATACACTTGCATCCACGAATATATAGGTAAAGCGATGTCTAAATGCTTAGGATAGGATTTCGGTGTATCCAAATAACTTTCCAATTCATCAATATCCAATATCGAATTTTTAGAGTGGTTTTGTAGCGGATTTAATAAATTATAGCACATTAAAGTGGCTTTATCAACCGGTGGAACGCCCATCTTCTCCGGATATTTATAAGGATACAATCGCAAAGTGCAACTGATTTCTTTTTGGGCAATTGATTTGAGTTTTTTCAAAAAATAAAAATAGTTGTCTTTAGATTTTAATGTCCAATCACAATCCATTTGAAACTCAGTCAAAGGTTTGGCGTCTCTGAATTTTTCTTTGTAGAATTTTAGAATCAAAAAGTTTACATTATCGGCCAAAGTGTCTAAACTAGAACGTTTCGATTTCAGAAAAACCGAGTTTTTAATATAAACTGTCGGTACTATTGTTATACTGTCCAAATTGTACATGTAAAGCTGCGTTTTGGAAATAGGAAAATTGCCCATTGCATCGCTGTAATCAACTTCAAAAAACTTTACATAAAGCTTCTTTATATTTTGTTTTTTACGAACTGAATCTTCTTTTTGAGACATATTCCAACTATCGCTTTTCCAATAATAAAAAGCCGGTTCTACATTGGCTATTTTATTTTCCTTTTGACAAGACAAAATCAAACAGGAAACCAGAATCAGAAGCAATGCCTTTTTCATAAAATAATTGTTTTGGATATCTCGTAAAATTAGTATTAAAAGTATTTAATTTCTTTAATATTTTAATAAAAAAAACCGCACATCATAGTACGGCTTCTAAAGTATCTTAAAATTTTAATTACCTTGAATAATTCCTAAACATATAAATCCAAATCATCCTCGACAATCGAATGTTGAAACAACACAATAAAATAATGACTGCCGCAATGATGGGAATGATTCTTAAGTCGAAGGTTTTATCAAAAAACGGACTGGCAATAGCATACGTAATAATCCCTTGACCAACGGTTAAAGCATAGTTGACAAACATAGCGCCAAAGAAATAACCGGGTTCTTTTTCGAATTTAGTGTTACAATGACTACAGTATTCGTTCATTTTCGGGAAACCAAAACTAAAGAAGAAACTCTTGTCGGCAAACACTTTTCCTTGGTGACAATTGGGACATTCGTTGCGAAAAATATGGTAAAGACTTTGGAGCATGATGCAATTTTTGGCAAAGATAACAATAAAAAAACCCGCTCAATATGGAACGGGTTTCTAATTATCAAATCTTCTAAAGAGTCTAATACTCTAGTTTTTCGCGGGAATGTTGGCTAAAATTTCCAAGAAAAACTTCCAGAATTTTTGAGACGATTGAATCGACGCTCTTTCATCCGGACTGTGCGCACCGTGAATCGTTGGCCCAAAAGAAATCATGTCCATTCCGGGGTAGTTAGTCCCTAAAATACCGCATTCTAATCCGGCGTGACAAGCCACTACATTGGGTTTACTGCCGTTTTGTTTTTCGTAAATGTCGACTAAAACCATTAAGATTTCAGAGTTCACATTCGGTGTCCAACCCGGATAGCTACCGCCAAATTCGACTTCGCAACCAAACAATTCATAAGCCGAACGCAAGCCATTGGCCAAATCCATTTTAGAACTTTCCACTGAAGAACGCGTCAAATTCTGAATCGAAATTTGTCCGTCTTTAACCACTACTCTAGCAATGTTATTAGAAGTTTCTACCAAATCCGCCATGTCAGCACTCATACGGTAAACGCCGTTATGAGCCGCATAAATCGAACGCAACAAGCCTTCTTGCACGCCCAAATCCATTACTTTCACGGGTAATTCACTTTTTACAATTTCGATAGTCAAGTTGGGTTCTGTCGTTTTGAATTCGGTTTTGATATCGTTGATGATTTCCTGCATGTCAAATACGAAAGCCTCGTCGTACATACCGGCTACAATTACTTTGGCTACACTTTCACGCGGAATCGCATTGCGCAAACTACCACCATTGATTTCAGCAATTTGCAATCCGAAGTTTTCAAATCCGTCAAACAACAAACGGTTCATGATTTTGTTGGCATTTCCCAATCCTTTGTTGATATCCATACCGGAATGTCCACCATTCAATCCTTTCACGGTAATGGTATAACCAACAGAACCTTCGGGAGTTTCTTCTTCATGATAAGCTCGAGTAGCTGTTACATCAATACCACCGGCACAACCGATGTCGATTTCATCGTCTTCTTCAGTGTCTAAATTCAGTAAAATTTCCCCTTTTAAAATACCGCCTTTTAAGTTCAAAGCACCGGTCATTCCGGTTTCTTCATCGATGGTAAACAAGGCGTCAATAGCAGGATGCGGAATATCTTTGCTTTCCAAAACAGCCATAATAGCGGCTACGCCCAAGCCATTGTCGGCTCCTAAAGTAGTGCCTTTGGCGCGTACCCAATCGCCATCCACATACATGTCGATGCCTTGGGTTAAGAAGTCGAATTCGGTATCATTATTTTTTTGATGCACCATATCCAAGTGCCCTTGCAGCACTACAGTTTTACGGTTTTCCATCCCCGGCGTGGCCGGTTTACGGATGATTACGTTTCGGATGTCGTCTTCAAAAGTTTCTAATCCTAAACTGTTTCCGAAGTTTTTCATGAATTCTATCACGCGCTCTTCTTTTTTAGACGGACGCGGTACCGCATTTAAGTCGGCAAACTTGTTCCAAAGGGCTTTGGGTTCAAGGTTTCTAATGTCTTGGCTCATTATTTTTAAAGTTGCTAAGTTATTAAGTGGCTGAGATGCTGAGTTTTTTAGCTTCGTTTTAAGCCACATCGTAACATAGTTACTCAGCGGCTCAGCGACTCAGTCACTCAGCGTCGCAAAGTTACAAAGTTTAACTACTTTAGAAATTGATTTGTGATTATATTTACATTTTAAAAATATACCTTGAAACGAAAATATATACTTCCGTTGTTTTTGCTGATTCAGCTGGTTCTGCTGAAAATAATAGCCTTTTTTCCGGAAACAGTAGAACGTTTTTACAGCAATGGGTTATATGTTTGGATTTCAAAATGTTCGCGATTCTTATTGGGAAAAATTCCGTTTTCTGTGGGCGATATTGTTTACAGTTTTGTGATTCTTTACTGCATCTACTGGCTTTATAAAAATCGGAAAGTACGATGGAAAGTTAAAATTTGGCCGATATTGAGTTTCGTATCGCTGGCTTATTTTCTGTTTCATTTGCTTTGGGCGTTCAATTACTACCGAGTACCGTTGTTTGAAAAGATGAAAATCAAAAGAGAATACACCGAACAAGAACTGGTTGTTTTTACAGAAAAATTAATTGTCAAAACAAATGCTGTACAGATAGCCATCACCAAAGACAGTCTGAAAAAAGTAACAAATCCTTATCCACAAGACAGTATTTTTAAACTGTCGCAAAACGGCTACGACCAATTGACGAAAGAACATCCTTATTTTGACTATACAATTCCGAGTCAGAAAAAATCGCTGTTGAGTGTACCGCTGACTTATATGGGATTTGGCGGTTACTTGAACCCGTTTACCAACGAAGCGCAAGTCAATGACAAGTTACCGATGTATGGTTTTCCGAATGTGGTTTGTCACGAAATGGCACATCAAATTGGTTTTGGCAGCGAAAGCGAATGCAACTTTATCGGATTCTTAGCCGGAGTGAAAAACGAAAATTTGTATTTTCAATATGCCGCTTTATCCAATGCGCTACGGTATTGTATGTCGAATATCGGCATGAAAAACGAAAAAGAATTCGAGCGATTAAAGGTAAAAATCAATCCGGGTATCATCAAAAACTACCAAGAAAGCGAGGACTTTTGGAGGCAATACGATACTTTTATAGACAAAGCTTTCCATGCTTTTTACGACCAATATTTAAAGTCAAACCAACAACAAGAAGGCATTGACAGTTACAGCAAGTTTGTGGATTTGTTGGTAAATTATTATAAGGAGAAAGAGATAAAGTAGTGGTGCGCTTTAAAATGAACCCAGATTTTGCTGCGCAACATCCTCCAAAGCTCCGCTTTGAAAATGAAAAAACCCAAAAAAAATACTCAAGTAAACTTGGATAG
>JBEBBH010000243.1:0-4348 GCA_041158485.1 Bacteroidota bacterium
ACCATTTTAAAAACAACACGTGCTGAGTTAAATGACGTAGCCAACTCCGTTATGGACGGTTCCGATGCCGTAATGTTTTCGGGAGAAACTTCAGTCGGAAAATATCCGGTATAAGTGATAGAAAAAATGACTCAGATTATCGAAGCAGTTGAAGATTCGCCTCTGATTGCTGTGCCACAAAATCCGCCTCACGTTAGAACCAAGCGTTTTATCACCAAATCGATTTGCTACCACGCCGCCACTATGGCCAACGATATCAAAGCCAAAGCCATTTCAACCTTAACCAACAGTGGTTACACAGCGTTTCAAATTTCTGCTTGGCGTCCGAAAGCCCATATTTTAGTTTATACTTCCAATAAAAGAATACTGACGCAACTCAATTTACTTTGGGGCGTGAATGCCTTTTATTACGACAAATTTGTTAGTACTGATGATACTGTAGACGACATCAATGATATTGCCAAACAAAAAGGCTATGTGAAAAAAGGCGATATGATGATTAATTTAGCCGCGATGCCGGTGGCCGATAAAGGAATGGTAAATACCTTAAGGGTTTCGGAAATAGAATAAATTTAGTATTTTAGCCTCAGCCATCTTTAAAAAAGAATAAAATGAATTCAAACAATCCGTTTTTCAAAACCAAATCATTCACTGAAAATAATGAAACGGTGCACGAAGCCGTAGTGATTGATTACAACAACACGATGACTGTTTCAGGAACCATCAACAAGAGTTTCCTGATGCTAATTCTTTTAATCGCTAGTGCGTCCATCACTTGGATGATGACATTGAGCGGACAAAACCCTATAGTTTTAACCATTGGCGGTGCTATCGTTGGATTTATTTTGGTATTAATTGCCGTATTTAAACCACAATATTCTACGTTTTTAGCGCCTGGTTACGCCATCTTCGAAGGATTATTTATTGGGGGACTTTCGGCTATTTTTGAAGTCATGTATCCGGGTATCGTAATCCAAGCCGTGAGTTGTACTTTCGTAACCTTTATGGTGTGTTTCGGATTGTACAAATACGGAGTAGTGAAAGTAAACGACAAATTCAGATCAGTAGTTTTAGCTGCGACTTTAGCGATTGCTACTTACTATTTGATTTCTTGGTTGTTGTCGATGTTCACTAGTTTTACCCCAATTCACCACGGTAATTCTATGATTAGTATTGGTATCAGTGCGTTTGTAATTGTAATTGCGGCCTTGAACTTATTTTTAGACTTTGATCAAATTGAAAAAGGCGCTCAAGAAAAAATGCCGAAATACATGGAATGGTACGGCGCTATGGGCTTAATGATTACCTTAGTTTGGTTGTACATCGAGTTCTTAAGATTGTTATCCAAATTATCCAGCAGAGATTAAGATATTAGCTTATACAATTTAAAACCAGTCTCGTTCTAAAACGAGACTGGTTTTTTTACTTAAAACTCAAACTTCAACTGCACCACAACCGTCTTTTTAATTTCGGTATTTAAGTTATTCAACGAAATGCCCAACAATCGCACCGATTCCTTCATCCGTTCCTGAAATAAAAGCTCTTTGGCAGTCTCTAAAAGCAATCCTTTATCGGCAATAAAGTATGGCAAGGTTTTGCTTCTCGTTTGTGTCGTAAAATCGCTGTATTTGATTTTGAGGGTGACGGTTTTTCCGGAGATGTTGTGTTTTTTGAGTCGGTTTTCTAGTTCGTTGGCGATGCGCTCCAACTTTTCCACCATAAAAATTTCCGAAGTCAGGTTTTCATTAAAGGTATGCTCGGCAGCCACCGATTTGGCAATCCGATTGGGTTTTACGGCACTGTTGTGAATGCCGCGCACAATATTGTAAAAATGCAAACCGCTTTTGCTGAAATGTTCTTCGAGAAATTCCTTCGATTTCGACTTTAAATCTTTACCGGTAAAAATGCCCAAATGGTACATTTTTTCGGTGGTGACTTTACCAATGCCATAGAATTTTTTGATGTCAAGGTTTTCCAAAAAGGATTCCACTTCTTCGGGATTTACGGTTTTTTGTCCGTTGGGTTTGTTGTAATCGCTGGCAATTTTGGCCACGAATTTATTTACTGAAATTCCGGCAGAGGCTGTCAAACCAACTTCTTCAAAAATGCGTTGCCTGATTTCTTGTGCGATTAAAGTCGCGCTCGGATTGCCTTTTTTATTCTGAGTTACATCCAAATAGGCTTCATCCAACGATAGCGGCTCGACCAAGTCGGTGTATTCGTGAAAGATTTTGCGAATCTTTTTAGAGATTTCTTTGTAGCGGTCAAATCTTGGGCGAACGAAAATCAAATCCGGACAATTGCGTTTGGCTTGAATGCCGCTCATAGCGGAGCGAACGCCGAATTTTCTTGCTTCATAACTTGCCGCCGAAACCACACCGCGCACTTCACTGCCACCAACGGCTAAAGGTTTGCCTTTGAGCTCCGGATTATCCATTTGTTCCACCGAAGCGTAAAAAGCATCCATATCGATGTGTATGATTTTTCGATAAGTCACTTCGGATGCCATCTTATTTGTCTTTTACCGGAAAGAAAAAGGCCGTTGGACGCGTTTTGAAATACGCCCAAGTAGCGCTGAATAACAGTTTTAACTCGGAAAGCGGAATGTTGCGGGAACGGAAAGCCAATCCTAACGACAACGAAAAACTAACAATGAAGTTCACAAAGCCAATCAACCCTATTCCGATGATTCCCCAAATGATCGTTGGCCAATCGACAAAAAAGTCGGCACCGTACAAGCCTAAAGCAAAGTTTCCGGCGGCAAAAGTGATATGGCGAATGTCTAGATTCAGCCCGAGAAAAATTCCCAACGAAGCCGTACTGCCCAAAAACACGCCAAACCAACCGTTAGAAACCACGCCCGGCCAATGATTTTCAAACCATTTGGCAATCGCATTGGTTCGGACAATACCTAAATTTTGCTTCAAAACAGGATGCTCTTTGATGCGGAAATACACTTGGTTGTGTTTATTTCTGTTGGATACATTCCCCGAAATAATGCCGGAGAGAAATAAAAATACACCTGCAATAGCCGCATGAAACAGGGCTGCCGAATGCACCGGAGACAAATCGTATAACAGTTTAGACGATTTTTCGAAGGCAATGTTGTAATCGAAAGCATAATCAATCAACCAAATGCCTAACATCGCCACAGGAAAAGCCATAAAAATATTGCCCACAAAGGCAATAAATTGGGAACGAAACAAACGGGCAAATAGTTGGGCAAACGAACCGTGTTTGTTTTCCGAATTACTTTGCTTTTTCATACCGCTTTCCAGCGCTTTGGTTAAGGTAGCTGCAGTCATCGCGGGTTGTTTGGTAGCCAAAGTGTATCCCATCAAATAAATGGCGATAAAACCCAGCGAATAATTTAAACTGTAATAAAAGGCATGACCAAAAGCACTGGTCTCTATTTTGGAAAACAATATTTTAATAATACATAAAATCCCAACAATGAATCCGCCGCCAACCGCTGCTTTGAACATAGAAAAATATTCGGAGCGACTTTCCGTAATGTAATGTTCTCCGGTTTTGGCAGTGTGTTGCGTAATTTCATAGGAAATCAATTGCGTGCTTTCGTTGATTAACTGACGGACATTGTTTTTTTGACAATTGTATTTGATGAGTCGGAGCAATAACAAAATAGAATTGTTCTTTTTGTCGGAGGGTTTGTTAACGACTAAAGTAGAAATCAAGACTTTCATTCGGTGCAACTGTTGTCGGATGCGGAGTAAACTCTGATTTACTTTCAACGAAATGCCGAATTTCGAGCTATTGCCGAACGCTTTATCCACATATTCCTCGCATTGTTTGTGCAGGATAATCAGCTGTTTGTAATGCAAATCATCGGAAACGATATAATGAAGTTCTCCGTTTCGGATGGTGGCTAAAATGCTGTTCAATTCGTTTTCAAAAGCGACAAACGGACTTTCCAAATCGTCGTATTCGGGTACCATTTTAATCACATCGGTTTCCATGGCTCGTCCGCTCATTCTTTGCGAAATTAAACCCATAGCGCTCATGACTTCGGCCAAAACCGATTGTTCCGCTACCGATTCATAAATGGTTTCTACAGCAACAACATCAAACAATTGCTGCAGTTCTTCAAACGGAATTCGAGCAATCCAAATCGGATCGGAACTTTTAAAAAACACTTGGTTCAACACAAATTCCAAAGTGTCTTTTTCGGGTTGGAAAGGCAAAATTTTAGCAAAGAGGCGTTTTTTGACTTCGTAACTGAAATCGGAATCTCTTAAAATTCCGGTGTCCGAAAGCATTCTGCCGAATTTTCTTTGCAAAAGCACTTCGGCCAAATACAGTTGCAACTGTGTCATCATATCCGGATTGG
>JBEBBH010000244.1:0-5238 GCA_041158485.1 Bacteroidota bacterium
TAACTTGAGTTTGGGTTGGGCTTACTTAATGACACAACAAAAGATTTTGTATTTTTCGGTATCGAATGTTCTAGGAACCGCCAATGTATTTGGTTACGAATACGCCAACACACCCAATACAGATGGTGTTTACAATAGAAGAGCTATTCGCCCAACCGCCGACCAGTTTTTCTTTGTTGGTTTCTTTTGGACGATTAGTGAGAATAAGAAGGACAATCAGTTGAATAATTTATAGGTACTAAGGCACTAAGGTGCTGAGGTACTAAGTTAAAAACCTTAGAACCTTAGCGACTCAGAACCTCAGAGTCTTTATGAAAAAACAATTCATCCCCAAAAATCTACAGTTCGGTCATTATAAATTTCACAGTCACTTAAAGCAACCTACTTTTGGACTATACAATAAGAAGAGTTTTAATCATCAAAAAAACAAAAATCATGACAAAAATTATTACCATCATCGCCCTATTAGTAAGCTCCGTTTTATCGGCGCAAACACCCTACGAACAAGGAATGTCTAAAGCCCTTGGTTTGTGGAGAGAAGGAAAATCTAAAGAAGCTTCCGATGTAATGGAACGCATCGCTTCTGCAGAAAAAAACAACTGGTTGCCAAATTATTACGTAGCCATGATTAACACGACAGAAGCTTTCAATCCGGCCAACAAAAGTAATGCTTCGGCCTTGATCGAAAAAGCCCAGCAAGCTCAAGATGCGGCTACAGTAATTAGTCCGAATAACCCGGAATTACTGGTAATGCAAGCCATGATTTACACGGCTATGATTGTTCAAGATCCGATGGTTAACGGGATGAAGTACTCGCCTAAAGTAATGGAATTGTACACCAAAGCCAAGTTCATCGCACCGGAAAATCCGAGAGTAGTGTATTGCAAAGCCGAGTTTGAAATCAGTGGTGCGCAATGGACCGGAGCCGATGTCAAAAAATTATGCTTAGATTTGGAATCCGCCATTCCTTTGTTTGAAAAATTCGTACCTGAATCACCTTTTCACCCAAAATGGGGATTGGACAGAGCACAGCAAGCATTGAAAAATTGTAAATAAAGGTTCTAAGAGGCTAAGGTACTAAGGTTCTAAGATAAAAAACTCAGTATCTCAGTATCTCAGCAATTCAGCAGCTCAGCAACTAATAAAATAACTAATGAAACCAATATTCAAAGAAATTCCCCGCGCCATCATCATTTCACTAACCATCTTTTTTGTGTTGGTTTTGATCCGATTGATTACCGGCAACAGCATCACTTTCAATTACGCTTTGCTGGTGAATTTTGGCTACACTATGTTGTACGGGTTGACTTTATACTTGTCGAATGCCATTGTTTTTATGTATTTGGACAAAGTATTCTCAGCCGAAAGGTTTACTCCGAAACGCATTTTGATAGGGTTTATTCTTTCGTTTTTGGTTTCTGTATTGGTGATTTTCTTGCTTCGCATTTTTGAAGATGTCATTGTAGATGGATTATCATTCAGCGTGTTTTTGAGCCAAGAGCACATGGCTAATTATTTGGTAGCGATAATTATAACACTAGTGGTAACTCTGGCTTTTCATGCCTTTTATTTTTACAAAGCTTATGCGGAAAATAAAGTCAAAGAGCAAAAAGTAATTGCCGGAACGGCTTCAGCCCAGTTTGAAAGTTTGAAAAACCAGATTGATCCGCACTTCTTGTTTAACAGTTTGAATGTGTTGAGTTCTTTAATCGAAGAAAATCCGGATAATGCCCAAAAGTTCACTACTTCTTTGTCTAAAATCTACCGTTATGTATTAGAGCAAAAAGACAAAGAATTGGTATCCGTAGAAGAAGAATTGTCGTTCGCCAAAACGTATATGAATTTGCTCAAAATGCGTTTTGAAAACAGTATCAGTTATGAATTGCCGACCGATTTCGACAATTTGGAAGCCAAAGTAGTGCCGCTGTCACTCCAACTTTTACTGGAAAACACCATCAAACACAATGTGGTGAGCGAACAAAAACCGCTGCACATCAAGATTTATATTGAGAACAACTATTTAATCGTTGAAAATAATTTACAAAAGAAAGAAGTCTTACAAGATCGAAAAGGCGTTGGGCTGCAGAACATCGTTAATCGTTACGGCTTGATTTCGGAAAGAAAGGTGTTGGTGGAACAAACCGAAACCGCTTTCAAGGTCAAAATTCCTATTTTAACCAAACAAATTGTCATCATGGAAACACAAAATATCTACAATGAAAACATGGCTTATGTTAGAGCCAAAGAGCGAGTGGAGAAACTCAAAGGATTTTACGGTAACTTAATTTCGTACTGTTTCGTGATTCCGATTTTAATTTTTATCAATCTTAAAACCAGTAATTTTCATTGGTTTTGGTTCCCAATGTTAGGTTGGGGTATGGGCTTAACCTTTCATGCGTTGGAAACGTTCGGTTACGGAAAAACTTGGGAAGAAAAGAAAATTCGTGAAATCTTAAACAAAGAAAACAATTCGAACAGTAAATGGAGTTAGTCATGGAACCATCGAACGAAATTTTGGAACAAATTGTCAAAGAGCGCGTACATAAGCTAAAACAATTTTATACGCACTTGTTTATTTACGTTATTGGTGTTGCGGTGTATGTGGCTAAGACTTATTTTGGCGTACCGCTCAACTTTTGGCCGATTCGTTTTATCAATGAATTTGTGATGGGATTGTGGACCTTCTTTTTGGTAATGCAGGCGATGCAATTGTTCATAACCCAAAAGGTTTTTGGGAGCCAATGGGAACAAAAGCGCATTCAGAAAATCATGGAAAAAGAAAAAAGTAAACAACAAAAATGGGAGTAACTATGGAAACCAATCACGAATACGAGCGCTACCAAAAAGCGAAAAAGCAAGTTGAAGACATCAAAGGTTTTTACAGTCATTTGGCTTCTTATGTTTTAGTAATGGGATTGTTGATTTTTATCAATTTGCGATATTCACCACAATATTTATGGTTTGTTTGGTCGATGTTAGGCTGGGGAATCGGCTTGTTTTTTCATGCTATGAAAGTCTTTAATTGGTTCCCGTTTTTCAATAAAGAATGGGAAGAAAAAAAGATCAAACAGTACATGGAACAAGAAAAGAAAAGCAATAAATTTGAATAATCATGGAACAATACGACGACATAAAATACCAAGAGGCCGCGAAAAGAGTCCAAAAAATAAAAGGATTTTACACGCATGCCGTAGTTTATTTGGTGATCAACACAGCCATTATTATCTCACAGATTCAATTTAGCAGTAGTGACAATTGGAGTTTGGAATTGCGTCAATTTTCCACTGCCTTTTTCTGGGGTATCGGTTTAGCCGCGCACGGACTCTCCGTTTTTATGCCTACCATGATTTTAGGTAAAGGCTGGGAAGACAAGAAGATCAAAGAGTTAATGGAGAAAGAGAAGAATAATAAATGGGAATAAAAGTAGCTGAGTTACTGAGTGCCTAAGTAGCTGAGCAAATCAGTAATCATAAACTCAGCATCTCAGTATCTCAGTCACTCAGAAACTTAAAAAAAAAACATGAACATCCTCATCATCGAAGACGAAAAACCCGCCGCCCGATTACTCCAACGCAAAGTGGAGAAACTGGGTTTGACCGTCCATACTTTGTTGCATTCCGTAGAAGAATCGATTGCTTGGTTCAATACGAATACGCATCCCGATTTGATTTTCCTCGACATCCAACTGTCCGATGGATTGTCGTTTGAAATTTTTGAAAAAATAGACATCAAAAGCGCCGTTATATTTACTACAGCTTACGATGAATATGCCTTGCGCGCCTTCAAACTTAACAGTATCGATTATTTGTTAAAACCGATAGACGAAGACGATTTGGAGACCGCAGTGACCAAATTCAAAAATCAATTTCAAAAAAATATGGTGGCCGGATTGGATTTTGAAGCGATTAAAAAGATGTTGGTGAATCCAATCGACCGACAATACAAAAAACGCTTTACCATAAAAATGGGACAGCAACTCAAGATGATAGCCATTGAAGAAGTCGAATGTTTCTTCAGCGAAAACAAAGGCACTTACTTGCACACTTTAGACAATCGCGATTATTTGTTAGATACGACTTTGGAACAACTCGAAACCGAACTTGATCCGGATGTATTTTACCGCGTTTCCCGTAAATTCATCATTCCGATGAAAGCCATTAAAGAAATCCAGCTGCACAGTAATTCCCGATTGAAAGTCATCTTGCCAACCTACAAAGACGATGAGGTAATTGTGGCAAGAGAGCGCGTGAACGATTTTAAAGAGTGGTTGGGGTAAGCCTGTTAAAGTTGGTAAATTTTTGTTAACTCCATTTTATTCTGCAACTTAAGTTAGTAACTTCGTTACCTTTCATTGTAAGGTATGAGGTTGATTTTTACTTTGTTTTTTGTTCTAACATCGGTTGGTAGCTCAAAACTTTCCGCTCAAATAGCGGTTTACGAAAAGTTTGATGACTTTGAAAAAGCGATTCTCAAAGAAGAAGATAATACCTATGTAATTAACTTTTGGGCTACTTGGTGTGCGCCTTGTATTAAAGAGTTGCCTTATTTTGAAAAGTTACACATCGATAATCCGAAAGTGAAAGTCATTTTGGTGAGTTTAGACAGCCGGAAGGATTTAGAAAAAAAACTGATTCCGTTTGTAAACAGAAAAAAAATAACAGCTCAAGTGGTTTTGTTAAGCGACAAAGATTACAATGCTTGGTTGGACAAAATTGATGCTTCTTGGTCCGGTGCTATTCCGGCTACTCTTATACTTGACGGAAAAAGAAAATTGTTTGCCGAACGAGAATTTGAGAGTTTTCCCGAACTTAACGACTATGTAAACGCATTTATCAACCATAACTAAAATTAGTCACTATGAAATTTTTACCCTTACTTATTTTGTTTTTCAGCTCCTTGTTTTTGGGAGAAACCACCGAGTCGAACGGTTACCAACCGGGAGACAAAGCCATCGACTTTAAATTAAAATCGGTTGACGGCAAAATGTACAGCATGGCCGATTACAAAGATGCCAAAGGATTTATTGTGGTGTTTACCTGCAATACTTGTCCGTTTGCCATTAAGTATGAAGACCGAATCAATGCTATTGCCAAAAAATACAAATCCAAAGGGTATGTATTGTTGGCCATTAACCCTAATGATCCCGAAGCCCAACCGGCAGACACTTTCGAGTTGATGCAGGATAAAGCCAAAGAAAAAGGATTTGTTTTCCCTTATTTGGTAGATGAAGGTCAAAAG
>JBEBBH010000245.1:0-4638 GCA_041158485.1 Bacteroidota bacterium
TTGAACAAATCTTCGATCTCGGTAGTTTGTTTGTTGAAATCCGGGAATTTCTTTTGGACTTCTGCATATAACGCGCGCCAATCTTTGTTTTGCATTTTATCTATCCAAACAGCATCCGGCGTGCCTTCTGGAAAAAAAAAGGGATATTCGGCTTTTAAATTGGCCAACTCATTGGGTTTGGCTTCAAAAAAAGCTTGGTCAAAACGATCCACTTTCAAGGCAACCGGAATGGCTTCAACCGCTTTTTCCACCTTGGATTTCTTATCGCAGGAAACCATCAAAACAAGTAGTAATGCAATTGTGAAATACTTTTTCATCATAGGGATTAAATATCAGAAAACAAGCTATTGAAAGTTTGCGTTTTTTTACATTTGCAAATATACATTTCAGTTTTTAAAAATTTTCATAAAAAAATGGCTAAAAAAAGCAATCTTAAGGTAGGGGAAACTAATACCCATATTGTTACATGGTTAAAGAATTACGCTACAATTGCAAAAGTAAATGGTTTTGTAGTAGGAATTTCGGGCGGAGTTGACTCGGCAGTAACCTCAACTTTGTGTGCTCAAACTGGCTTGACCACCTGGTGTATTGAAATGCCGATACACCAAGACAGCAGTCAAGTGAGCCGTGGCAGAGAACATATTGAACAGTTACAAAAGCGATTTCCGAATGTAAAACACGCGGAAGCTAATTTGACCGAAGTATTTGAAACATTTAAAAAAGCGGTTCCTAGTTCTGAAGACGAAGGCAAATTGAATCTGTCTCTAGCCAATACAAGGGCTAGATTGCGAATGATTACATTGTATTATTTTGCCGGAATTCATGGCTTATTGGTTGCCGGTACAGGCAATAAAGTGGAAGATTTTGGTGTTGGTTTTTACACCAAGTACGGAGATGGCGGTGTTGATTTGAGTCCGATTGCCGATTTAATGAAAAGTGATGTGTATGCATTGGGAGCGTATTTAGAAATTCCTGAATCCATACAAAAAGCAGCACCAACCGATGGTTTGTTTGGTGATTCGAGAACCGATGAAGACCAATTAGGTGCCAGTTATGACGAATTAGAATGGGCTATGTTAGCCGCTGAAACCGGAAAAAAAGCGACTGATTTTGAAGGCAGAGATAAAGAAGTTTTTGAGATATACAGTCGATTACATAAGATAAATCAGCATAAAATGAACCCTATACCGGTTTGTTTGATTCCTGAAATCTTTAAATAAATGCGATTTTTTTTAACATTTTAACAATATTATTTTTTAACTTTACAGTAAATTTCTATTAATTTTTATCAAATACCACAATTATGATAAATGTATGTATTGCGGATAACTTTCCGGTTGTACACTTTGGAATGAAAGCTTATTTTAAGGATCATCCTGAAATTAGCATCGTATCCAATGTAGGGAATTTTTTCATGGTCCCAGATGCTTTGAGAAACAAAGAAATTGACGTCCTAATCATAGACTTAGAGCTTGAAGGACTGAAGAGTATCTACGAAATCAAGTCGATCATTAGAAATTTCCCGAAAACCAAAGTTATTGTTTTCAGTAGTTTGTCGGAGCAAATTTATGCACCTAACGCCATTAAAGCCGGATGTGCAGGATATGTTCACAAGACATCAAAACTTGAGAATTTAGGGATTACCATCGTGAAAGTTCACCAAGGACAAATCATCCTAAATGAAGAAATCAAGAGAAACTTAGCGTTGATTGCTAAACAAAACAAATCGGAGCGTTTGTATCGAAAACTTTCGAACAGAGAAATCGAGGTGTTGCGTTTCTTAAGCGACGGTAAGAAAAACAATGAAATTGCTAAGATTTTAGCACTTAACGAAAAAACCATCAGTACGTACAAACTTCGTTTACTGACCAAGCTCAACGTGACTAACTTAGTTGACCTGGTAAACAAAGCTAAAACATTGGAAATCGTTTAAAAAATAAAACCCCGAAATTCGGGGTTTTTTTATAAGTATGTAGAACGTATTCTTCCTATTTTATTGGTCAAACTCACTTTAAGCTTGTTGTAATCGTTAATCATCGTTTTGAGTTCTTCCAAATCAGATTCAGGCTCCGCTTGAAACGAACCCATCAAATCCTGAATCAACCTATTGATCAAATATTCCCGAAGCGAAATAATCGTTTCCGAAACGTATTGCCCAACATTTTGCGTTTTGGTTTTTACATAAATATGTTTCGTTTCCCAATTGTGAAGCAACTCTCTTTCTTCCGACATTAAAATATCAGTAACCACTTGAGAGTGTTCAGGAGACAACTGCATCAAATAATGCTCAACATTAAACGCCTCGTTTTGATTGTAATATTGAATTAAATCGCTGTAGATTTCTTTAAAAGTCGGATGAGCCAATTCTACTTCATCTTCCTGTAAACTCAAATAAATTCTTTGGAAAACCTTGTATGTATTGGTCTCTTTCTCTTCCACCATTTCGCCTTCTTCGTTGGCTTTTAAAATATAATCATCAAAATCCGCCTCATGAGAACCGTAAAGCAACAGCATTTCGAGAATTTTACGCTCCAGTTCATAGATGATATTAACGCGTTCCTGACTGACTTGCGGTTCGTTCTTAACAACCTCAAAAGCCTTTTGTTCTTGTTTGAGTTTCTTCCCGGCTTCGGTAATGTCTTTTTGCACCAATTGCGCCAAAGTATTGAGTAATACCTGCTCGGAAATATCCATGATACGCGCGGTTTCCTGTATGTAGATTTCGCGCTTAATGCGGTCCGGAATTTTAGAAATACTCACCACCATATCGCGAATCAAATCGGCTTTCTTGATTGGATCGTTGTTGGCTTCGTTCATCAGCAACGAGGCTTTGAACTGTATAAAATCTTTGGCGTTATTCTCTAAATACTGTACTAAATCGTCGTACGAGTTTTTTCGGGCAAAACTATCCGGATCGTCGCCATCGGGAAACGAACAGACTTTAACGTTCATGCCTTCTTCCAAAATCAAATCGATACCTCGAATAGAAGCGCGCAATCCGGCGGCATCTCCGTCAAAAAGCACCGTAATATTTTTGGTTAAACGATTGATTAAGCGAATTTGATCAGGCGTTAAAGCCGTACCCGAAGACGCTACTACGTTTTCAATACCGGCTTGGTGCAACTGAATCACGTCGGTATAACCTTCTACCAAATAACAATTGTTTTGTTTGGCGATGGCTTGCTTGGCGTGGAAAATCCCGTAAAGGACTTTACTTTTATGATAAATATCGCTTTCGGGCGAATTGAGGTATTTGGCTGCTTTTTTATCGCTGGTCAAAATTCGGCCACCAAAACCTAAATTTCTACCTGACAGACTCTGAATCGGGAACATCACACGACCTTTGAATCGGTCAAAATGCTTGCCGTCTTCGCGCGTAATGGTTAATCCGACTTTCTCTAAAAACTCTAATTGATAGCCTTTCGACAGTGCTTCTTTAGTAAAAGCATCCCAAGTTTCGGGCGAATAACCCAAACCGAACTTGGCTATGGTTTCGTTGGTAAAACCTCTTTCTTTAAAATAAGACAAGCCAATCGCTTTGCCTTCTTCGGTATTTAAAAGCGTTTCATGGAAATAGGTTTTGGCGAATTCCGAAACCAAATACAAACTTTCTTTCTCGTTGGCTTCGATTCTGTCCTCATTCGACACTTCGGTTTCTTCGATTTCGATATTGTACTTTTTGGCCAAATACCGAATCGCTTCCGGATACGTAAAGTGCTCATGCTCCATTAAGAAAGTCACCACACTACCGCCTTTTCCGGAACTGAAATCTTTCCAAATTTGCTTCACGGGCGACACCATAAAAGACGGCGAACGCTCATCGGAAAACGGACTCAAACCCTTGAAATTACTACCGGCTCGCTTGAGCTGGACGAAATCACCTATGACTTCCTCTACTCGAGCGGTTTCAAAAACTTTGTCTATGGTTTCGCGGGTAATCAACGTTGGGTTTATGGTTTAAAGTTTGCGGGTTTAAAGTTATGAAAAAATTGATGTAAGATTGTTGATTAACGATTGTAGATTTCAGATTTTATTCTGCAATCAGCAATCTACAATAAAAAAAGATGCTCCATTGCTGAAACATCTTTTCGAAGTATAAACTAACCAACCCGAGGCGCAGCCGAATTGTTTGGAGCGCAGCGGAATAAAACCAAATTAATTGAAGTCGAAGCGCACGCCTAAAGAAATGTTATTCTGTTTGATGGCGTTGTCTTTGAACATCGGATTCAAATCGTATTTCAAATACAAACTGGTTTCGCCGTAACCGATGTAAGTACTCACACCGTAGATAAAATCGTTGACATTGAAATCACCTTTTTCTTTCACAGAAATATCATTTCCGTCAAGTTCATAACACAATTTTTGTTTCGATTTCACACGCAATCCGGCATAACCACCAATTCCGAAACGCACACTTTGGTGAGTTCTGAAGATTTTTTTACCATCTTTTTCTTTGGCTTTGGTAAAGTCGAATTCCAAGTGAAGCGGCACAGTGACAAACACGTTGCGCAAACGAGAATCTTTAAGATTGTAGGTGAAAGTCTCCAAATCGGTTTGATCGCCATTAGCTACAAACACACGGTTATCGGTAGGACGCAAGTTGTTGTACATAACCGACATTCCGTATTTCAAATGCAA
>JBEBBH010000246.1:0-4189 GCA_041158485.1 Bacteroidota bacterium
TTGGATTTACTACCAACTACTTGGACGCGCGTTCGTCGACTTATTGTACCGATATTGCTAAAGTAACTTTGTCTCCGGTATTGCATGTGAATGCCGATGATGCCGAAGCTGTAGTACACGCCATGTTGTTCGCCTTAGATTTCCGCATGCAGTTCGGAAGAGACGTATTCATCGATTTGTTAGGCTACAGAAAATATGGCCACAACGAAGGTGATGAACCTCGTTTTACACAACCATTATTGTACAAATTAATCGCTCGTCACAAAAATCCGAGAGACATTTATGCTGAAAAATTAATCACTGCCGGTATCGTTGATGCGGCTTTTGTGACCAAAATAGAAAACGAATACAAAGCCAAGTTAGATGAAAATCTACAAGCTTCCCGTAAAAAAGATTTGACTATTATCAAGCCATTTTTACAAGATGCTTGGGAAGGTTTTGTACAGGTTTCCGATGACGAAATGCTGAAGAAAGTCGACACCAAATTCGACCAAAAGAAATTAGATACCATCTTGGAAACCATTTCCACGTTACCGTCTGACAAAAAATTCATCAGTAAGATTACCAAAATCGTTACCGACAGAAAAACCATGTACGACAACGACGCTATCGATTGGGGAACTGCCGAATCTTTGGCTTACGGATCATTACTTACAGAAGGTTACGACATTCGTTTGTCCGGACAAGATGTGGAAAGAGGAACATTCTCTCACCGTCACGCCGTAGTGAAGGTTGAAGACAGCGAGGAAGAAGTAATTTTATTAAATGCTTTAAAAGATAAAAAAGGAAAGTTCAACGTGTTCAACTCGTTCCTTTCTGAATACGGTGTTTTAGGATTTGACTACGGTTATGCTTTAGCCAATCCGAATGCCTTAACCATTTGGGAAGCACAGTTTGGAGATTTCTCTAACGGCGCCCAAATCATGATCGACCAATACATTTCTTGTGGGGAAGACAAATGGAACAACCAAAACGGTATTGTTTTATTGTTGCCTCACGGATACGAAGGACAAGGTGCTGAGCACTCGTCAGCCCGTATGGAACGTTATTTACAGTTGTGTGCCAGACACAATATGTTCGTAGCCGATTGTACCACGCCGGCCAACTTCTTCCACTTGTTGCGTCGTCAAATGAAGACCAAATTCCGCAAACCTTTGGTGGTATTCTCGCCAAAAAGTTTGTTGCGTCACCCATTGTGCGTTTCGACTCGTGAAGAATTGTACAACGGTCAATTCCAAGAAGTAATTGACGATGTGTCCATCGACAAGAAAAAAGTAAAAACCGTAGTGTTCTGTACCGGAAAATTCTATTACGATATTTTAGCCGAAAGAGAAAACTTAGGCAGAAATGATGTAGCTTTGGTTCGCATCGAGCAATTGTTCCCGTTACCGACAGCACAATTAAAAGAAGTGATTGCGAGTTACCCAAATGCCGACGATTTTGTTTGGGCACAAGAAGAACCGAAAAACATGGGTGCTTACAGCTATATGTTGATGAATTTCGATCTAGTGCCATGGCGTTTGGCTTCGTTAAAAGCCTATGCTGCACCGGCCGCCGGAAGTCATACACGTGACAGAAGACGTCATGCCGATGCGATTAGAATGGTATTCGACAAGAATTTATTTAGATAATTAGGAGCTTAATCCCGCTTTCCGCAGTATCTTTTTTGTCACCTCGAGCGCAGTCGAGAGGCAATGGATAAAAAAAGGATACTTGCTGCACACGAACGAAGTGACTGCCGAAGGAATCGGGGCTATTTGATATTAAGAGGAGAATGTCCAGTGGACATTCGGTAAAATAAAACCAATAACATAAACTAAAATACAAAACCATGATTTTAGAAATGAAAGTCCCTTCACCGGGAGAATCGATTAAAGAAGTAGAAATTGCCACTTGGTTAGTACAAGACGGCGATTACGTTGAAAAAGACCAAGCCATCGCTGAGGTAGATTCAGATAAAGCTACCTTAGAATTACCGGCAGAAGCCAGTGGAATTATCACGCTAAAAGCCTCTGAAGGTGACGCAGTAGCCGTTGGTGCAGTAGTTTGTTTAATCGATACCAGCGCCGCTAAACCAAGTGGTGCAGCTCCGGCAGCAGCTGAGGTAAAAGAAGAAGCGCCAAAAGCAGAAGAAAAGAAAGTAGAAGCACCAAAAGCAGCTCCGGCTCCGGCCACTACTTATGCGGCTCAAGCACCATCTCCTGCTGCTCGTAAAATATTAGAAGAAAAAAACATCCAACCTACCGATATTGTGGGAACCGGCAAAGGCGGACGCATTACTAAAGAAGATGCAGTAAACGCTGTACCATCAATGGGAACACCAACAGGAGGGAATCGTGGTACCGAAAGAACCAAATTATCGATGTTGCGTCGTAAAGTTGCGGAAAGATTAGTATCGGCTAAAAATGAAACGGCCATGTTGACTACGTTCAACGAAGTAGACATGACCAATATTTATGCATTGCGTGACCAATACAAAGAAGAATTCAAAGCCAAACACGGTTTAGGATTAGGCTTTATGTCGTTCTTCACCAAAGCCGTTACTCGTGCGTTACAATTATACCCTGACGTAAACTCTATGATCGACGGTCAAGAGAAAATCTCTTATGACTTCTGCGATATCTCAGTAGCGGTTTCAGGGCCTAAAGGTTTAATGGTACCGGTAATGAGAAATGCTGAAACCTTATCATTCAGAGGCGTAGAAGCCGAAATCAAAAGGTTAGCTTTGCGTGCTCGTGACGGACAAATTACCGTTGACGAAATGACCGGCGGAACTTTCACTATATCAAATGGTGGAGTTTTCGGAAGTATGTTATCTACGCCAATCATCAATCCACCGCAATCGGGTATTTTAGGAATGCACAACGTAGTGGAAAGAGCTATCGTTAGAAACGGGCAAATCGTTATTGCTCCGGTAATGTACGTGGCTTTATCTTATGACCACAGAATCATTGACGGACGCGAGTCAGTTGGATTCTTAGTAGCGGTTAAAGAAGCCTTAGAAAATCCGGTAGAAATTTTGATGAATAACAACCCTAAGAAAGCTTTAGAGCTGTAGGGTTTCTACCTGCCTCGGATGAGGCGCCTATATATATGTAAATCCCGTCTTGTTCCATACGAGACGGGATTTTTTTGTGAATTCTATAAAATAGATCGGGGTATAAAAACGATTCTTATCCCAAATTCATAAAAAAACAATAGTTTATTATTTATTTTAGCGGTTTCAAGTATGTAGCATTTTTTAGTTTCCCATGTATAGAATTATTTGTCATTGTCTCCTACTATTGTCTTTTTCCTCGGTTTTGGCTCAGGAATTAAGCGAGTCTGAAATTAAAATTACCCGAAGCATACAAGAAAACCTTATTGCCAATCCTGAAAAAGCTTACGTTGAAGCATTGAAAGTTAGTCGTTCTAATAATGAGCTGTTTCGTTTTTATGGTAACTATTACATCGCCAATTACTATTATAATAAATCCGATTTTACCTCTTCCCGAAAACAACTTCTTTCACTCATAAACAAAATTGAAAAAAGTGACATTCCCAAGTCGAGCAAAGTGTACCAAGATTTGATAGGAATGTGTGTCAACAAACTTTTCTACATCCATAAAAATTTAGGAGAGTACGACTCGGCTTTGTTTTATCTTGATAAATATAAAAAACAGTTACCCGACAATCGTTTTAACGAACAATATGGCTTGATAAAAGTGGCTATGGGCGATTATGTCAACGGTATTGCTTTATTGAAGCGAGAGCTAAAAACGTCATCACATCTCAAATTGGGCGTTGGAGAAAAAAAAGCGATGAATACAAAGTTGTTTGCAGACAAATACAACATTATTGGCGAAGCCTATCAAATGTATTACATACAAACCAAGAAACAGGTTTACTTAGATTCTGCGAATTATAACTTCAATATAGCTGTAACCATGTTGCTGCAAGATAACTTTTACCCCGATTATACGAGAGCTTTGTTGTATATGCGAGAGGCTAAAAGTGCGGCTTTGGCAGGAGATTACCAACAATCACTGTCATTGTACCGAAAAGGGAAAAAGTATCCGGTTATCCAAGAACATATCAGAACCGTACAAGTATTTGATTTAGGAATGGCCGATTGTTTTTATCATCTAAAGCAAATTGATTCGGCCTTTTATTATGGGGAAAAATTCATAAAAAGTTATGATCAGACTAA
>JBEBBH010000247.1:0-6660 GCA_041158485.1 Bacteroidota bacterium
TACTCGATTACTTTTCGGCCATACAAATTGAAAAAAGCAACACACCACAACGAAAAAAACTCTGGCTTTGGCTTTGTATTTTCATCAACTTAGGGTTTTTAGGCGTTTTTAAATACTACAACTTTTTTGCCGAATCGTTTGCCGAGCTGTTCACGGCTATCGGCTTTAAAGTCAGCCCACTTTTACTGGACGTGATTTTGCCGGTTGGGATTTCTTTCTATACTTTTCACGGTTTGTCTTACATCATTGATATTTACTACGGTCGCATCAAATCGGAGAAAAACTTTGTCGATTATTCGCTGTTTGTGAGTTACTTTCCGCTCCTAGTGGCCGGACCGATTGAACGCGCAACACACTTGCTGCCACAGTTGAAAAAACGACGCAAATTTGATTTCGAAAAAGCCAAAGAAGGCGTGTACCAAATCATTTGGGGATTGGTCAAAAAAGTGGTTATTGCCGATACTTGTGCAGTGTATGCCAATGGTATTTTTGAGAATTACAACTCGATGAATTCGCTTTCGCTAATGTTGGGTGCGATTTATTTTGCA
Organism: Bacteroidota bacterium; assembly: GCA_041158485.1. Taxonomy (GTDB): domain Bacteria; phylum Bacteroidota; class Bacteroidia; order Flavobacteriales; family Flavobacteriaceae; genus Flavobacterium. The sequence continues at coordinate 549 of JBEBBH010000247.1, forward strand.
TTTCAGATATACGGCGATTTTTCGGGCTATTCCGATATTGCTTTGGGAACTTCTAAATTGTTCGGCATCGATTTATTGAAAAACTTTAATTTCCCTTATTTCTCTCGCGACATAGCTGAGTTTTGGCGTCGTTGGCACATTTCCCTTTCGTCTTGGTTTCGTGATTATTTGTACATTCCATTAGGCGGCAGCAAAGGTTCGAAACTGTTCCAAATACGCAATGTGATGATTATTTTCTTGGTCAGTGGCTTTTGGCATGGCGCGAATTGGACGTATATCGCTTGGGGATTGATTAATGCCTTGTATTTTATTCCGCTGATGGTACTCAACAAAAACCGCAGCAATATGGACAACTTTAAGTTGACGTTGAATGTTGACTCGCTACGCATACTAATCAACATCATTCTTACTTTTGGTATTACTTGTGTGGCGTGGATATTTTTCCGCTCGAAAACCATACATGACGCCTTTGCTTACATTAGCCGAATGTTCACCGAAGGTCATTTTACCGAACAATATTTCAAAATAGAGCGTTATACCACTGAGTTGTGGAGTTTATTGCTGATTTTTGTATTGGTCGAATGGAACAGCCGTACTAAAATCGAACCGATTTCGGGACAATACAGTTGGTTGAAAGTCAGTTTATGCATGGCCGCTATCTTGGCTTTGGGCGTGTTTTCGGATTACAAAGAATTTATTTATTTCCAATTCTGATGAAACGATTTTTCCAATTTTTAGGCAAAGGTTTAGCGGTGTTGTTACTTACCATGATCGTGTTGGATGTATTGTATACTTTGGTGTACAAGCAATCGGACGATCGCAATAAAATCAGTCACCTGTACCATTCCGAAAACCAACAATACGATGTGGTTTTTTTAGGTTCTTCCCGTGTCAATAACCATTTTGTTCCGAAATATTTCGCCGACAGAGGTTACAAAACTTACAACTTCGGCATTACTCGTTCCCGTTTGGAAGAATCAGCCTTAATGTTAAAATTGATGATCGAACGCAACTATGCGATAGACACGCTCATCCTTCAGGTGGATTTGAATATCAATACCAATGACCATTCCGAAGCGATTCGATCTTTGTTTATGCCGTACATTCACCAATCGAAAACCATACGCGAACATTATAAAGACATACCGGAATACAATGAGCTGCTTTTGGTGCCGTTTTACCGCTATATGCATTATGATTCGCGCATCGGATTTAGGGAAATGTACGCTTCACTTGTTCATAAAGAAACCAATGCTTTGCATCGGGATGGATTTAATGCCTTAACTAAAAACCAGCGACCTATGGTAGCGGCCGATTTATCGAAATATTACCCTAAGCGCAACAAGGCCTACGAAGAAATTAAGGCTGTTTGTAAAGCCAACAATATTCATTTGATAGCCGTTACGACGCCCATGTGCATGAGTACGATTAATCGTGATTATTTTAACCACATTCAAAAAGTATATCCTGAGATTTATCGTTTGGAAGATGCCGTTACCGATGACCAATATTTTTCCACTTGTGGGCATTTGAATGAAGACGGCGCAATGGCATTCACTAAAGTGGTTTTTGACAAATTCTTTAAATCTCGACATTAACCTTGAAACAACTGACTTACATACTTTGTTTGCTTAGTGGTTTGGCTTGGTCCCAACACCATTCAAAGTTGGTGGCCGAAGTGAATACCGAAACCAAAGTAATTACGGTAGTTCAGGAGTTGACTTTTAACAATACCACAAAAGATACGCTCACTCATTTTGTTTTAAACGATTGGAATCAGGCGTACCACGATAAAAACACCCCAATGGCCGGTCGGTTTTCAGACGAATTTGACCGAAGCTTTCACTTGGCCAAAGACAAAGAGCGCGGTCGAACGTACAATATTACCATCGTCGACGATCAACAATCAATACTCACTTGGGAAAGAGACCAAAATTTCCCCGATGTGATACAAGTTCGCTTAAAAGACAAGCTGTTTCCCAATCAAAAAGCCATTTTCAGACTTACCTACTCCATCAAAGTGCCCAGTGCTAAATTCACCGGCTTCGGCTATGGTGAGAAGGGAAAAATGACCCTGAAAAATTGTTTTCTTACTCCGGCGCGATATGAAAACAGCACTTTTGTCAAATACAATAATCTCAACTTAGACGACTGCGTTAATGCTTTAAGTGATTTTGACCTCAACATTAAAATCCCTTCCAATTTGGTGGTTGATACCGATTTGAATACCATCGAAAAAGAAACTCTCAACAACCAAACGCTGTACCGTTTTAGCGGGAAAAACCGATTGTTACTCAACTTGTTTCTGGATGATGCCAAAGAGTTTGAGGTGTATAAAAACGAACACGTATCGGTAGTTTCCAACCTCAGAGATGATCGTTTAACCGATATCCAACGCGCCATTGTAATTGACAAAGTGGTGAACTACGTGGCCGAAAATTTAGGCGCTTATCCTCATGAAAAAATTACAGTTTCTCAAAACGACTACGATCGGAATCCGTTTTATGGTTTGAACCAATTGCCCAATTTCATCAGTCCGTTTCCCGACGAATTCATGTATGAGATTCAGTTTTTAAAAACCTATCTCCACAATTACCTGCATACTACACTACAACTTGACCCGCGAAAAGACGCTTGGATATTCGACGGCATACAGGTTTATACGATGATGCAATACATAGATGAATTCCATCCTGAAAGTAAAATGATGGGCAGCGTAGCCAAGATGAAATTGTTGCGCGGCTATAATTTGGTCAGCTTGGATTTTAATGGCCAATACAGTTATTTTTATATGCTGATGGCGCGCAAAAACTTAGACCAACCATTGGGCGCACCGAAAAATACCTTGATTAAGTTCAACGAAAAAATTGCTTCTAAATACCGAGCCGGTTTGAGTTTAAAATACTTAGACCGTTATTTGGAAAACCAAGTTGTGTCAAACAGCATTCGTTCTTTTATCCATTTAAACAAAGAGCGGCAAACCAATAAAAATGATTTCGAGTTGTTGCTGACCAAGAACTCACCCAAAGCCATTCCGTGGTTTTTTGATAAAATCATCAACTCTCGTGACATCATTGATTTCAAATTTGAGAAAGTCAGCCGTACCAAAGACAGTATTACCTTTTCGCTTAAAAACAAAACCGAAACCCAAGTACCTATTCCGATTTACGGCATTAAAAACAAACAAGTCGTCTTTAAAAAATGGATTGATACTTTCCCGAAAGACAGTGTTTTTACGATTCCAAGAAACGAGGCTGATAAGATTGTCATCAATTACAAAAATGAAGTACCTGAGTTTAATTTAAGAAACAACTGGCAATCGTTGCGCGGTTTCCGGTTGAACAGTCGTCCTATTAAGTTTATCTTCATGAAAGATTTGGAAGATCCAAACTACAATCAGATCGTTTACATTCCGACTTTAGAATACAACTTATACGATGGTTTATTGCCCGGCATTCGATTCCACAACAAAACCATATTGGACCGACCGTTTAATTTTGATGTCAATCCGACCATTTCCACCAAAACACAAAGTTTGTCGGGAAAAGCCAATTTTGCTGTGAACCAGTTCAACCGCAACAGCAGCTTGTATAACATTCGCTACCAACTCAACGGACATTATCTGCATTATGCACCCGATGCGTATTATACCAAGATCAACCCGATGGTGATTATGCGTTTTCGACCTGATGATTTCAGAGACAACAAAAAAGAGAATCTCATTTTCAAATACATTATGATAGACCGAGAAAAATCGGCTTTCACCGTAGATGAAAACACAGAAAATTATAAAGTATTCAATGCGAAATACTACAACGGCAGAACCGAAGTCACCCAACACTATAATGTTTTGGCCGATTTACAATTGTCGGGTTCTTTCGGGAAATTGGGCGGTGAAATTCAGTTTCGAAAACTGTTCAACGACAAACGACAGCTCAATTTACGTTTGTTTGCCGGTACTTTTTTATACAACAAAAACGTTTCAACCTACTTCGATTTTGGCTTAGACCGACCAACCGATTATTTGTTTGAGCACGATTACTTAGGCCGTTCCGAAACCACAGGTTTGTTCAGTCAACAATCTATTATATCCGATGGTTTTTTCAAATCGATGCTGGAAGTCCGCACCGCCAACCAATGGATGACCACCTTAAATGCCAGCACCAACATTTGGAATTGGATTGAAGTATACGGCGATGCGGGGATGATTAAAAACAAAAATACCAATCCTCAATTTGTGTACGATAGCGGTGTTCGCTTGAACTTGGTAACTGATTACTTCGAATTGTATTTCCCTGTTTACTCCAGCAATGGTTGGGAAATCGGCGAAAAAAATTATGGAGAACGCGTCCGTTTTATCATCACTTTCAATCCGGATACACTGATTGGTCTTTTCACCAGAAAGTGGTTTTAACAACTCCCTGAATCTTATAATTATTACATTATTCTTTACGATATTTAATTATCTTTAAATATTCAATAATCAATCACACATTTTAAACTTTAAAATTATCGATAGTTGAATTATATTTTTTCAACAGTATGCTAAAACTTGCTGCTTTTTATTTAAATTTGTTCTTTTAAGATAAAAAACACCATGACGGAAGCACAAACTAAAACTGAAATAACCTTTGAAGATTTCAAAGCCGAAGTACTCAACGATTACCGCATAGCGCGTGTGAGTCGCGAATGTAGTTTGTTAGGCCGAAAAGAAGTACTGACCGGAAAAGCCAAGTTTGGTATTTTCGGAGATGGTAAAGAAGTACCGCAATTGGCGATGGCCAAAGCGTTTCAAAATGGCGACTTCCGTTCCGGTTACTACCGCGATCAGACTTTCATGATGGCGATTGGACAATTAAACATTCAACAATTCTTTGCCGGTTTGTACGGTCACACCGATTTAGCACACGATCCAATGAGCGCCGGACGTCAAATGGGCGGTCATTTTGCCACGCATTCGTTAGACGAAAACGGCCATTGGAACAACTTAACGCAACAAAAAAACTCGAGTGCCGATATTTCACCTACCGCCGGTCAGATGCCGCGATTGTTAGGTTTGGCACAAGCCTCTAAAATATACCGCAATGTTCGTGGTTTGGAAGATTTTACCAAATTCTCCAATCAAGGAAACGAAGTTGCTTGGGGAACTATTGGCAATGCCTCAACTTCTGAAGGGTTATTTTTTGAAACCATCAACGCTGCCGGTGTATTACAAGTGCCGATGGTAATGAGTGTTTGGGATGATGAATACGGTATTTCCGTGCATGCCCGTTACCAAACTACCAAAGAAAACATTTCCGAAATCTTAAAAGGATTCCAACGCGATGCCGACAACAACGGCTACGAAATCATGACCGTAAAAGGTTGGGATTATCCGGCTTTGGTAGCAACTTATCAAAAAGCGTCTGCTGTTGCCCGTGAAGAACACGTGCCGGTTTTGGTACACGTACAAGAGTTGACACAACCGCAAGGTCACTCGACTTCCGGTTCACATGAACGTTATAAAAACGCTGAGCGTTTGGCATGGGAAGCCGAATTTGATTGTTTGTCCCAAATGAGAAACTGGTTGTTGGACAATAATTTGGCTACAACTGAGGAATTAGAAGCCATCGATAACGAAGCCAAAAAAGAAGTACTCGAAGGTAAAAAAGCCGCTTGGACTGCTTTTGTCTCGCCTATCAAAGCCGAACAAAACGAATTGGTTGCTTTGTTGGCTGCCATTGCTGAAACCAGCGCCAACAAAGTATTCATCGAGAAATATGCTGCTGATTTGGCGGCGATTAAAGAGCCTATCCGCAAAGACATCCTTACCACTGCTCGCAAGGTATTGCGCTTACTTGTTAAAGAAAGCGGACAATCGCAATTGGCGACATGGATTACGAATTACACCAATAAAATTCAACCGAAGTTCAGTTCGCACCTATTCTCTCAATCTGACAAAACTGTGTTAGGCACTGCTGCCGTAGCACCAACCTACGACGAATCGGCGGAAGAAGTTGATGCGCGATTGGTGTTGCGTGACAACTTTGATGCTATCTTTAACAAATATCCGGAAAGCTTGATTTTTGGGGAAGACAGCGGAAACATAGGTGATGTGAACCAAGGTTTGGAA
>JBEBBH010000248.1:0-8726 GCA_041158485.1 Bacteroidota bacterium
TTGCAATTCTTCAACTTTTGACAATAACACAAATCCACTTAAAAATGCCACACTAGCCATCCGCAGAGCCTTTAGTTTTATACAAAGTAATAGGTGGCTAAACGAATTGTACTGTTCTGCAAATAATCCGATTTCACACGATTATTGTCCTGAAGATCCGGAAAGTGAAATTTTCAACTACACCTTAAACACAAACAATCTGCCTTCAATACAAACCAGAGACAATTACTATTTAGGCGTTTTTGAAAATACTATAACCGCTGCAAAATATTACTATCAAGGCGACGTCTTGCCGTAATTAAAAATAAAGAATTACTTTAGCCCTTTATTTATGACCATGAAGTTTTTTAGAGTCTTACTCCTAGTCACTATCCTTTTTAGCATCAACGGTTGCGGTGTATACAATTTCACCGGAGCCCAACCGATTAACGCTAAAACGTTTCAGGTTAATTATTTCCAAAATACAGCAGAACTGATTGAACCGGGCATCGAAAGAACCTTTACCTTACGGTTGCAGGATTTAATTCAGAATCAAACCAATTTGAATTTAACCAACTCTAACGGTGAACTCTTATATGAAGGAGAAATCGTGGAATACAGAATAGCACCTATGACCGCCACAGCAGATCAAAAGGCGGCCCAAAACCGCTTGACCATTTCTGTGATGGTTCGATTTTCCAATAAAAACAAAGAAGAAGATAATTTTGAAAAAAGATTTTCATTCTTTTATGATTACAGCGGTTCCAGCCAATTAGTCGGACCACAATTAACCGATGCGTTGGACGTTATTTTTGAACGAATTACACAAGACATCTTTAACGAATCACTAGCCAAATGGTAAAGAGCATTTGTAACTTTACAAATTATCTGAACACCGAACTTTGAACAATTTGAACCTAACCGATTATACATACTTACTCAACAAACCCGAAGCCATAAACGATAGGCATGCGGAAACCTTAGATCAAGTGCTAAGGGCTTTCCCCTATTTTCAGAGCGCTCGAGTACTAAAGTTGAAACATTTGTACAATCAGGACAGTTTTAACTATAACCACGCGCTAAAAGTAGCCGCAGCTTACACCACAGACCGCAGTATTTTATTCGACTTTATCACTTCGGATTCCTTTGTATCAGTACAAAAAGGACATTACGAAAAAAAGCTGGAAGAGTTAATGAATATCAATGTGATTGGTTTGGAAGAAGTAAAAGTGGCCTATCAGGAACCAACAGCCAATCCTTTAGAACAATCCATACGGACTTCCATCAAAGAAGCCACCGGCAGTGATGAACAAAAAGCAGAAGTTAAATTGGACATCGGCAAACCACTGGAGTTCTCCAAAAACGAAAAACATTCGTTCGAAGAGTGGCTACAATTGTCCCGACTAAAACCTATTGTTCGTGAAACGGCATCGACATCAGACACTCCGGATAACGATGTTAAAAAGAAAAAGTTGGCATTGATTGATAAATTCATCGAAACCAACCCGAAAATAATGCCGGTGGGTAAAGATGCTGTAGTTCCTGCAATTGAACCTTTTTCAGAAGACACATCACATTTAATGACAGAAACACTGGCGCGAGTTTACTTGGAACAAAAAAAATATTCCAAAGCAATTCAAGCTTATGAAATATTAATTTTGAAATATCCGGAAAAAAGTAGTTTCTTTGCAAACCGAATTTCGGATATAAAGATTTTACAACAAAATAATAACTAATTATAACACATTATGTTTACCATCTTTTTAGCATTAATCACTTTGGTTTGTTTTTTATTAATCATTGCCGTTATGGTACAAAATCCTAAAGGAGGCGGCTTGTCTTCTTCATTGGGTGGATCACAAATGTTAGGCGGTGTTCAAAAAACAACAGACTTTTTAGATAAAAGTACTTGGACTTTAGCTGCTGCTTTAATCGTTTTGATTTTGTTATCCAGTTTAAGTTTCCCGGGTATGGGCGGCGGACAAACCGAATCAAAAGTAATTGAACAAACGGAAACCGCAGCACCTAAAACTGCTACCGAAACACCGGCAGCTACTCCGGCACAGCCAACAGGTGAAAAAAAATAATAAAGACTTTGTTCTTTATCCAAATGCCAGCGCTGACATGCTGGCATTTTTTTTAGGAAAAAATGACAGTAAAAAACCCTTGGCATAATTTCTGAAAAAGCGAAGTCAACAAAATATTATAACCTAAAAATATAACATTATGGCATTAAACATTAAACCTCTTTCTGACAGAGTTATTGTGGAACCGGCAGCAGCTGAAACCCAAACAGCTTCCGGAATTATCATTCCTGATACTGCTAAAGAAAAACCGCAAAAAGGTGTTGTAGTGGCAGTAGGTAACGGAAAAAAAGACCAACCGTTAACCGTAAAAGTTGGTGATACTGTTTTATACGGCAAATACGCCGGAACCGATTTAAAATTCGACGGCAAAGATTATCTCATCATGCGTGAGGATGATATCCTTGCAATTATCTAATAAATAGTAAGATTTAATAATTAAGTATTAAAACTAAAAACAAACACAAAAATGGCAAAAGATATAAAATTCGACATTGAAGCACGCGACGGATTAAAACGTGGCGTTGATGCCTTAGCGAATGCAGTAAAAGTAACCCTAGGACCAAAAGGAAGAAATGTAATCATCTCTAAATCTTTTGGTGGTCCAACCGTAACCAAAGACGGTGTTTCAGTAGCTAAAGAAGTAGAATTGAAAGACGCTCTCGAAAATATGGGTGCGCAAATGGTAAAAGAAGTTGCTTCTAAAACCAACGATTTAGCGGGTGACGGAACTACAACCGCAACTGTATTAGCACAAGCTATCGTTAAAGAAGGTTTGAAAAACGTAGCTGCAGGTGCCAATCCAATGGACTTAAAACGCGGTATCGACAAAGCAGTAGAAGCTATTATTGAAGATTTGGGCAAACAAGCTCAAGTAGTTGGCAGCGACTCTGAGAAAATCAAACAAATCGCTTCTATCTCTGCTAATAATGACGAAGTAATTGGTGAATTAATTGCTACTGCTTTTGCTAAAGTGGGCAAAGAAGGTGTAATCACTGTTGAAGAAGCCAAGGGAACTGACACTTACGTTGATGTAGTAGAAGGCATGCAATTCGACAGAGGTTATTTGTCACCATACTTTGTGACCAATCCTGAAAAAATGGAAGTGGAATTGGAAAGACCTTACATCCTACTTTACGATAAAAAAGTTTCTTCTTTGAAAGAGTTATTACCGGTTTTAGAACCTGTAGCACAATCAGGAAAACCATTATTGATTATTGCTGAAGATGTTGACGGCGAAGCTTTATCTACTTTGGTCGTAAACAAATTACGCGGTGCGTTAAAAATTGCCGCTGTTAAAGCGCCTGGATTTGGCGACAGAAGAAAAGCGATGTTGGAAGACATTGCCATCCTAACCGGTGGAACCGTAATTTCAGAAGAAAGCGGATACACTTTAGAAAATGCCACTTTAGAAATGTTGGGAACTGCAGAAAAAGTAACCATCGATAAAGACAATACCACTGTCGTAAACGGCGCAGGAAATGCCGACATGATTAAAAATCGTGTGAACCAAATCAAAGCCCAAATGGAAACTACGACGTCTGATTACGACAGAGAAAAACTCCAAGAGCGTTTGGCTAAATTGGCCGGTGGTGTTGCCGTATTGTACGTTGGCGCTGCTTCTGAAGTAGAAATGAAAGAGAAAAAAGACCGTGTAGACGATGCTTTACATGCGACTCGTGCAGCCGTTGAAGAAGGAATCGTGGCCGGTGGCGGTGTGGCTTTATTAAGAGCCAAAGCCGTTTTAGACAAATTGAAAGCAAGCAATGCCGATGAAGCTACCGGAATTCAGATTGTATCTCGCGCTGTAGAATCGCCATTAAGAACTATCGTTGAAAATGCCGGTTTAGAAGGTTCTGTGGTAGTTGCCAAAGTAGCCGAAGGAAAAGCCAACTTTGGATACAACGCCAAAACCGATGAATATGTAGACATGCTAAAAGCCGGAATTATCGACCCTAAAAAAGTAACCCGTGTGGCTTTAGAAAACGCTGCCTCAGTTTCCGGAATGATTCTTACTACCGAATGTGCTTTGGTAGAAATCAAAGAAGAAAATGCCGGTGGCGGAATGCCAATGGGTGGCGGAATGCCTGGCATGATGTAATGCTAAGTACGAAGTAAAAATTCAGAAGTACAAAATACTCGTGAAAACGTCTTGAGAAATCAAGGCGTTTTTTTTTATTTATTTTGTAAATAAAATTTTATATTTTTGATTATCGTAATCGCTTTCTTATGTTTAAAACTATTTTTCTTATTGTATTATTAGTAACGACCAGCCTACTAAACGCCCAAGAAACTCCTGATGAAAACCGAGACAAAATTGTAGCTGCTTTAGAAGATTACTTCTTCCTCGAAAGAGAAGCCATTCACCTGCATTTAGACAAATCGACTTTCTTGACCAATGAAAAAATTTGGTTCCAAGGCTATGTCATCAACCGAAAAACTAAAAAAGCTTTTTTTACCACCAATATTCATGTGGTTTTATACGATGAAAACGGGAATATCGTAACAGAAAAATTAGTTTATGCTTATAATGGCACCTTTTCAGGAGTGCTTGATTTAGACCTCAAATTACATTCCGGATTGTATTATATTCAAGTTTACACTAATTGGATGAATAATTTCAGTGAAGATGAGTCATCAACCTTTAAAATCAACATCATCAATCCGCAAGAAGGCATTAAAAACTACAACAAAATTGAGGAAGAATCATTAGACATAACGTTCCATCCCGAAGGAGGAAATTTCATCAACGGCATCAAAAACACTATTGGGATTCGCGTAAAGGATTGCCGAAACAATGCTCCGGACAATCTTGAGGCCAACATACAAAATTCCAATGGAGAAACCCTTAAAACAGTTCGCTTAAACTCGGCAGGCTATGGAAAATTCGAAGTCAATCCCGATGATGATTTCAATAAAGTAAGCGTAACATATCAAAACAAAACCATCACAAAAACTTTTACCGATAAACACGGCATCGGATTTGCCTTGGAAGTGAATAATTTTTCTATGGAAGGAAAAACCATTATTAAAATTAAAACGAACCTGGCCACTATGTCGATATTCAAAGATAAAAAAGCCTATTTGGTAGTACATCAAGACAACAAACAGTTTATATATGATTTAGAAATTAATAAAAATGCGCTGGAGCAAACCATTTTGCTCCAAAACACCGATTTGTTTGGAGGCATTAATACTATTCGAATTATCGACAACAACCTGAAAGAATGGGCGAACAGAACGCTGTATAATGCTCCCAAAAAAGAAGCACCAATAGTGATCACTAAAAACGGGCGAAAAGCAGATCAATTAGAATTTGTTGGATATGCCGCAACACCAAACACCAACTTGAGTATTAGTGTTCTTCCTGCCGATACCAAATCAATAGCCGAAAACTATTCCATCGTAGCCGGATTAAGCATCAACCCTTACCTGTCAGAACCTTTAATGAATGCCAATTATTATCTGCTGCAACCCAAAAGGATTACCAACTACGAGTTAGATTTATTTTTAATGACCCAAACACATCCTAAATACAATTGGGAAAACATCAAATCCTCAAAACCAGTTCCCAATTTCAGTTTTGATATCGGATTAAGCTTAAAAGGAACGATTAGTCAGAATATTAAAAACAAATCAGATCACAAAGTCAAAATAGTTTCTTTCAAAGACCAAATTATCAAATCAACGGAAGTGAATGATAAAGGCGAATATTTATTTGAAAATTTAATCATAACAGATTCAACTTCGCTCGCCATGAGTACTTTAAAATTACCAAGTTTTGAAAGTGTAGAAGGCAAAATTAACTACCAGTTACTCAACCGAAAAAAACCTTTTTATAAAGCATTCAAACCTACTGTTCAATGCAAAGAAATTACGGCAGAAAAATTAAGTGCCGATTTAGAGCTTCCCAAATTTGCTTCGGAAGCCATTCAGTTGGAAGAAGTTAAAATTGAAAAAAAATTAACCTATCAAAGAGTGATTGGCAATAGTTTTTTAAACGGTTATAAAGTAGATGAAAAAATGGAATACATCGACTTACTGAGCTTTATTGAGCGAAATGGATTTATAGTAGAAAGACGATTTGGCGAGGCCACCATTTACAGCAGGGTTAACAACACGATTAATGCCCAACGCCCAACACCACTCATTGTTGTTGACGGCAGAGCCTTGATGACTCAATTTGAATTCACCACCATGCGCATGTCTGACTTTGACGAAATATACCTTAGCTCGAACGCATTAGTACCCGGGATGCAAAATCACACCGGAATAATCAGAGCCTACACTAAAAAGAATTTCAAACCCGGCTATGTCAAAGCCGATCCCAACAATGTTTTGATAAAAGAAGCCTTCTCTATCTACCCGAGTTTTAAGAATGCTGACTATAAAAGCACAAACAATACAGGATTCGACTATTATGGTTTAATCGAATGGAAATCACTGATACGTGCAAATGACGAAGGACAATTTTTGTTCCGTATAACAGATTATAACAAGCCCGAAGTAAAAGTTATTATTGAAGGCATTACCCCGGAGGGCAAATTAATTCACGACGAAGTTATCCTGGAAATGAAATAAAAAAAGCCTCAATTTCTTGAGGCTTTTTTTATTCTGGTGTTTCTTCTTTAGGATGTTTTTTAATCATTTTAAGAAAAACCGGGAAAGTAGAAATTAAAATAATAAAGATTACAATTTTCTCTATATGGTGTTTTAAATCGATATCAAACTCTTTTAAAAACATACCGTACAAATAATGTCCGGCAAAGATTAAAATAAACGACCACAAAAAAGAACTCACTATATTGTAAAACATGAACTTCTTTTTATCCATGGTTACGATACCGGCCACAATGGGAGCAAATGTTCTAACCACGGGTAAAAAACGAGCAAAAATAATGGCTTTACCACCGTAACGTTCAAAGAAGTCTTTGGATTGGATTAAGTATTTTTTCTTCCACCAAAAACTATCTTCTTTTTTATACAAATAGTAACCGCTTTTGGCGCCAAACCAATAGCCAACCATGTTTCCAATAATTCCTGCAACTGCAACTAAAACTGCCAACAACGTTACATTTAAAACATCGCTTTCTATAATAGTAAAATTTTCAACCAAATCACGGCTGTAGATTCCTGCCAAAAACAACAAGCTATCTCCGGGTAAAAAGAAGCCTGCAAACAAACCGGTTTCGGCAAATACGATAAACAATACGATCCAAAGACCAACCTTAACGCCGCCTAACGACATGGTTATATAAAACTCCGGATTCAGTAGTTGCATCCAATCAAAATCACTCATGAACTAACAAATTAAGGGTGAAAATTCGAGCGTGAAATTAAGGATATTTTTCGGGATAGCGACCACTTTAAACTTTTTATAACACGATATTATGAAATAACGAAATCGAAACAGTATGATTCATGACATCGGTTCCAGACGATGAAGTAAGATAGTGATTTAAGTAACCCAATTCTAACCGAATGGTATTGTTATAGTTGAGTCCGAATCCCACTAAAAAACGATTTTGATCGATGACTTTCGAGTTCACTTTGTTTTGTCCGAGCGTTGCAAACAGCTCATTTTGCACCACAACATAAAGTTGTTCTTTTTCAGACTTTAATTGAGTGAGATGCCACAAAAAGCGATTCAAAACACGAAATCTGTTCTGATATGCAGTTTCCGACACCATTTGTCCAACCTCTGAAAAACCGAATTGTTCCACCCAACGTTGCTCTAATCTAAACCGATTGATTAAAATATCCTTAGACCATTTTGTAGTGAATTGGTATTGTTCCCAAAATCGATTTTCTTTAAAATAATCATCCGTCTCCGCACTGTAAGTATTGACCAACGCATAACCAACCGTAATGTTTTTGGTATCAGAAAGATGATATACCGCTCCTACTCTGAATAAATTCTGCAGATTTTGCGCTAATTGATTATCCATCCTAAACTGCGCTTCCATATGGTAACCCCATTTTGGCGAAGCTTTATATTGTCCGACATAAGCCATCCAAACCCTTTGATCTTGTTTCATCTGTTGCGAAAAACCAACTGCAAAAAAAATGCATGCGCTAAGATTGTATAGTGTTCTCAAAACTTTTTTTGGTAAAAATAACAATAAAAAAGCGCCTTCGTTTGAAGGCGCTTTTAAAATTATTTTCTTTCGTACATACAACAACCGTGAAGCTTTTCATAGTCTTCGTCCGTGGCCCTAACCTCATCGGCATCATGACCAACTTTAGCAATGGCTTTTTTAACATCAACCAACGAACATTTTTCTTCATTGAGAATCAGATGTAATTTATTGTCGTCGATATGCCAAACGGCACTTTTAACACCGGCTACCGAAAAAGCCGCTTTCTCAATACGCTTTTTACACATTTCACAATTGCCGTTGACTTCAAAATCGTACTTAGCATTTTTATTTTTCTTTTCTTGTGCTTGTGCCGAAAAACCAACCAGCAGTAAAAGCATTCCTATCACTATATTTTTCATAAACTTAATTTTAAATTATTATTGATATTTTTATTGTCATTGACATTATACTGTTCTTATTTCATCTTAAACCGTAATCCGGCATAATACATTTGTCCAAAAACCGGCGCATATACAATTGATGTGTCAAAAGTGGCTCCAAAAGGATTATCTGCGCCTAAGAC
>JBEBBH010000249.1:0-2662 GCA_041158485.1 Bacteroidota bacterium
TGTGGTAGTTTGAGTAACACCTCTAACCGGTTGTTGCACCGGAGCAACTACTTGAACCGGACGAGGCTGACCGTAGTGAATAACATGCACATTGGAAGGCGGAATAAAATCAGGTTGAACAGGAATAGAAGAGAAATAGTTCAACTTCATTTTGGTTTTGTTGTTTTTATCTCTTTTAATTTTATAGGTTACATCAGCAAAAACACCGTCAACATCAGTCAACATCAAGTTGTTTTTGGAGATATCCATCAAGGTCTTGTCTTCAAACTTGATTTTAGCATTGTAATACGGTTGGTTCAAATCTTCGACTCTTAAATTGGTTTGCGGAACATCGTTAATCACTTCACCATTAAGGATTAAGGTAAACTTATCGCCGTCTTCAGAAAAGATAGTCAAATGTCCAACCGGACCTAATTGGGCAAAAGAAAGCGAAGCAAACAGCATTAAGGCTGAAAGGGTAATTTTTCTAATCATAGCTTACTGTGGTATTAAATAGGTTTATTATTCGTTTGTTTTCTCAAAAAAAGCATTTTTCAAAAACGATGCCAATTTAGGAAACATTTTTGAAATTACTATTACTTTATGACACAAAACGCAGTATATTTAGACCTTAATTTTGTAAATTGTATGAACGACAATCTAATGATAATCATCGCCTTTACTATTGCCTTAGCCATCGGGATTTTCTTGGGCAAAACACTATTTGCCGCACAATCCAAATCGGATAAAGCCTCGTTGGAAGAAAAGATAAACGGTTTGTTGCAACAAATAGAGCAACTCAAAAGCCAAATGAATCAAACCATTCAGGAGCGCGAAAAAATTCGCACCGAGAAAGAAGCACTGGCCATTCAATTGTCGAAAAAAGAAACCGATTTTGACAATCTGTGGGAACGCCATAAAGAACAAAAAGAAGAAGTAGAAAAACTTCAGGAAAAATTCACCAAAGAGTTTGAAAATTTGGCAAATAAAATCCTGGAAGAAAAAACGGTTAAGTTTACTGAGCAAAACAAGGAAAACCTCAAAAATATCCTTTCTCCGCTGCAAGACAAAATTCAATTGTTTGAGAAGAAAGTTGAAGACACACACAAAGAAAGTATTGATTATCACGCTGCTTTGCGCCAACAAATTTTAGGCTTGCGCGAGATGAACGAACAAATGAGCAAAGAAACGTTAAACCTGACCAAAGCACTCAAAGGTGACAGCAAAATGCAAGGCAATTGGGGCGAATTGGTTTTGGAGCGCGTACTGGAAAAATCGGGCTTGGAAAAAGGTCGCGAATACGAAGTACAGCAGAGCTTTGTAACAGAAGAAGGCAATCGCTTGTTTCCCGATGTAGTGATTAATTTGCCCGATGGTAAGAAAATGATAGTCGATTCGAAAGTAACCTTAACCGCTTATGAACGATATATCAATACTGAAAACGAGACTGAAAAAGCGCAATTTTTAAAAGAACACCTCATCGCCATCAAACGACACGTAGACCAATTGAGTGAAAAAAATTACCATGATTTGTACCAAATGGAAAGTCCGGATTTCGTCTTACTTTTCATCCCGATTGAATCAGCTTTTGCCTTGGCTTTAAACGAAGATACCAACTTATACAACAAGGCTTTTGAAAAAAATATTGTCATCGTGACGCCTTCTACTTTATTGGCTACTTTGCGCACTATTGATAGCATGTGGACCAACCAAAAGCAACAGGAAAATGCGGTGGAAATAGCGCGTCAGGCCGGTGCATTGTATGACAAATTTGAGGGTTTTGTATCCGATTTGGTTAAAATCGGTAAAAAAATGGACGAAGCAAAAGCAGAATACGGCAACGCCATGAACAAACTTTTTGACGGCAAAGGAAACCTCATTAACAGTGTTGAAAAATTAAAAAAGATGGGCGCCAAAGCCAAAAAAGCCTTACCGGAAAACATACTACAACGCGCCAATAAGGATTCCGAATAAATTACATTATTCTGTGTGAAAAAACACAAAACATATTTTTTTTATAAAAATTTCAAACTTAACATAGGGAAATTTGTTAATTGTTAGATTGTTACCAAAATATTATTATATTTGGACTGCATTTTAAAAATTTTATGAAAAAGAATTACTTACAAGCACTACTTTTGGTCTTTACACTTACCGTTTTCTCCTCTTGTTCTGACAATGACGATGATGAGGATTACACGCCGGTATCTCCTGTAGTTGTTGACTTAACTCAAGTTCCTTATCCAAAATTATCAGATTACCATTTTTTTGAAGGTGATTTAAAAAACTTAACGCCTTCGTTGAATGTAATTCCGTATGAACCTGCCAGCATCTTGTTTAGCGACTATGCGCACAAAAAGCGTTTTGTTTGGATGCCGGAAGGTACAAAAGCGACTTTCAATGGTGATGATAAAATTTTAGAATTACCGGTTGGCGCGGCCATCATTAAAAATTTCTACTATGATAAAATCCAACCTACTGATACACCTTTAATCATCGAAACACGAATCATGATTCGCAAAGTTGATGGATGGATTTTTGCCGATTATGTATGGAATGCTAATCAAACCGAAGCCTTTTTAGATTTGAACGGTAGCTACAAACAACTTACATTTAAGGACGACAATAATGTGGTTCGCAATGTAAACTACAGAATACCTTCAGAAGCGCAGTGTATTGTTTG
>JBEBBH010000250.1:0-4008 GCA_041158485.1 Bacteroidota bacterium
CCGTGCTCAAATCAGTCAATTACTCGAACCACATTCTTTTATTGAAGCCCATTATATCGATGGCATGCCGATGTTGGTCGAATCCATCCGTCAATACATTGCTACTCATGTTAAAACGGAGTATCTCATTACGTCTCGCATTGACAACGACGATAGCATCAGCAAGTATTTTATCGAAACCATACAATCAAAATTTGACAAACAAACACATTTGGCGGTGGATGTAACGGCCGGTTATACCTTAAATTTATCGCCGGTTATGATTGGCAAAAAAGAGCATTTATTCAATCCGTTTATGAGTTTGATTGAAAAAACAGCCAACGCCAAAACAGTATGGTTTTACGACCATAATATGTGGAAAAAAGAAAAAAACATCATTCACTTATCCCAGCCGAGGTTATGGATGTCTAACATACACGAAAAGAATAAGGTAAATGAGTTTGACGGCTATGGCAACATCAGTTGGGACAAAGTGAGTCAGGATTTTATCCTATCCCCTGAAAAAAATGCCGAAATTGCTGCTGCGGTGATTCCGCAATCAAAATGGCGCTGGTTGAGTTGTAAGAACCAACTTTATGTTACTTTTGGCTTCTATTTAAAACGCATCAAAAAGAAATTAGGACTTTATAAAATCAAATAACACATGAAAATTGTAATTCTCGCGGCCGGCATTGGCTCCCGACTCGGAAATCCGTTTCCAAAACCGCTTACGACACTTGATGACGGCAAAAGCATTATGGAAAGACAAATTGACAACATCACTCAGTATTTTGATATCAATGACATTTTCATCGTGGTTGGTTTTAAAAAGGAATTGATTATGGAGCGCTTTGATGAAGTGGCTTATGTGTACAATCCGTTATTTGACTGTACCAACACTTCGAAAAGTTTGCTGAAAGTCCTGAAAAAATTCAAAAACGAACCCGTACTTTGGTTCAACGGCGATGTGGTTTTTGATGCCAAATTGTTGTCTGAATTAATGCCTACTATCAAAGAAGACAAATCATTCGTAGCGGTAAATACCTCTCGTGTTTCCGATGAAGAAGTGAAATATACCTTAACCGACGGTTACATTGATGAATTGTCTAAAGTAGTGAAAAACGGTTTGGGTGAAGCAGTCGGCATTAATTTCATCAGTTCAGGCGATTTGCAATCGTTTGTCAATCGTTTGGAAGAAGTAGACGACAACGATTACTTTGAAAGAGGTTTAGAACTGGCCATTCAACGCGACAATTTAAAAATCAAGCCAATTGATATTTCAAAGTACGATTGCATTGAAGTAGATTTCAAAGAAGATTTAGCCAACGCCAATCAATTACTCAAAAAATAATGAGAACCGTTCTTTTTTGCGAACATGCTTATGCTTTCGGTATTTTAGAACCGATAGCGGATGTATTGAAAGCAAAGCAATACGACTATGTTTGGTTTACCACCAAAGCCTTAGCACCTAAATTTCCGTTTAAAGACGAACCGCACATCAGCAGCATGGCTGAATTGAGAAAGTTCAAAAGCGATTGTCTTTTCATACCCGGAAATTACTCGCCATTCTACATCAGAGGTTACAAAGCCCAAGTCTTTCATGGCTTAGCCGGCGAAAAAGCGTCCCATTTTAAAGTGCGCGGGTATTTTGATGTTTACTTGACACAAGGACCGTATTTTACAGAACGTTTCAACCAAATCAAAGCCAAGCACCAAAATTTTGAAGTCATCGAAACCGGCTGGTGTAAACTCGATGTCTACGAAAAAAACAAAGCGCGTTATTTGGCCGAAAAAGCCGAATTACTTAAAACACACAACGCTAAAAAACTACTGGTCTTTGCGCCAACACACAATGTGAGTATGAACTGTGCGCCGTTTTTGGTAGCCGAATTTGAACAACTGGCTTCGAATAAAGACTATCTGATTGTGGTGAAATTCCACGATTTAACCAAGCCCGAAGTCATGACAGCTTACCACGAATTGGCAGCCAAACACGACAACATCGTCATGTCGAAAGACCCGAACATCAGCAAACTCATTTACATTGGCGATTTGCTCATCAGTGATACGTCGTCGGTGGTGTACGAGTTTATTTTGTTAGATAAACCGGTGCTGACCTTCAAATCAAAAGCAGAAAACATCCTTTGGGACGACGCTAAAGAATACAGTGGTTTGGCGGAAAAAGTGGAAGCCAATTTGACTATTGACGCGTACAAAGACCAAAGAGCTAAAGTGATTGCCGCTTACCATCCGTATCACGACGGTAAATCATCATTGCGCATGATTGAAGCCGTAGAAAAAATGATCACTGAAAAAGGCGTGCCGAAATACCGTAAAATGGGTATTGACCGAATGATCGAATCCCTCAAGATTTTCAACATAAAAAATCGCTAATGAACAATCCCAACGAAGAAGTACACAAAGCGTTTGAAGTGATTCAAAACGGCGGCATCATCCTCTATCCTACCGATACAGTTTGGGGAATAGGTTGCGATGCGACCAATGCGGAAGCCGTCAAAAAAATCTACGCTTTAAAACAACGCGAAGAAACCAAAAGCATGATAGTGTTGATGAATGGCGAGAAAATGATGTACAACGTGTTCAAAGACATTCCGGAAGTGGCTTGGCAAATCCTGGATTTTTCCGAAAAGCCTACCACTTTGATCTTAGATAATCCGAGAAATGTAGCCGCTAATATCATTGCAGACGACAAAACTCTGGGCGTCAGAATCGTGAAAGAACCGTTCTGCTTTAAACTGATGGAACGCATGAAAAAACCCTTGGTGTCTACTTCCGCTAATATCTCCGGACAACCTACGCCAAAATCTTTTAAAGAAATCAGTCCCGAAATTATAAACGGTGTAGACTATGTAGTAAATTTGCACCGCGAAAAAACCTGCGACAAACCATCGACGATTATTAAGTTAACGAGTGATAGTCAGGTGAAGATTATCAGGAAATAAAACAAAGGTCTTCTTGTCATTTCGACCACCGGGAGAAATCACACCAAAATGACCTTATGAGATTTCTCCTCCGTCGAAATGACAAAACAGAATCGGAATACATGAATTACACCAAAGCCTTACACAATAAAATATTCGATATCATTTCAAAAGCCTCACAAGAGCTTCAATTGGAAAGCTATGTGATTGGTGGTTTTGTTCGCGATCATTTGTTGCAACGCGATTTTAAAAAAGACATCGACATAGTAGCAGTTGGTTCCGGTATTGATTTGGCGTTGAAAGTCTCCGAATTATTACCCAACAAACCCAAAGTACAAGTCTTTAAAAACTACGGTACCGCCATGTTGCGTTACAAAGAAATTGACATCGAATTTGTAGGCGCGCGCAAAGAAAGTTATGCAGAAGACAGTCGCAATCCTTTAGTGGAAATCGGTACTTTAGAAGACGATCAAAACCGACGCGACTTTACGATTAACGCTTTGGCATTTTCCTTAAATCCTCACAATTACGGTGATTTGGTTGATCCTTTTAACGGATTGACCGATTTGCAAAACAAACTCATCAAAACACCATTGGAACCGAATGTTACCTATTCCGATGATCCGTTGCGGATGATGCGTGCCATTCGTTTTGCCACTCAACTGAATTTTACCATCGAAGAAAAATCACTGCAAGCCATAGCCGATAATAAAGACCGAATCAAAATCATCTCAGGCGAGCGCATAGTAGACGAACTGAATAAAATTCTTTCCACTCCGAAACCGTCGATTGGCTTTTTACATTTGTACAAAACCGGTTTGTTGGATTTGATTTTGCCCGAATTGACAGCGCTCAACAATGTAGAAGAAATCGAAGGTCATACCCATAAAAATAACTTTTACCACACATTGGAAGTCGTTGATAATATTTGTCCGAATACCGATGATGTTTGGTTACGCTGGGCTGCCTTGTTGCACGACATAGGTAAAGCGCCAACGAAACGCTTCAATAAAAAACAAGGCTGGACGTTTCACGGACACGAATTTCTGGGTGGTAAAATGGTCAAAAGAATCTTTGAACGATTGCA
>JBEBBH010000251.1:0-5506 GCA_041158485.1 Bacteroidota bacterium
GTTCAGTAAAAGTAGTCGACGATAGAGTGTACACCGGTTGTTATATGGAATTTGGCTATTGGAAACGACAAGCGAATGGTTTTTTGAAATATACTTCTTTGAGTCAGAAAATCAAAACAAAGTTAATTGAAGACGAACATTTTTGGAACATCATCAGCTTTGATCATTGGGTATTGTTTCAGTCATTCAACCGAATTTATGTGTACAATACTAAAGACGGAAAGTTTCAATTTATCGATAAGCATCCATACATTTTCAGATGTTATAAAATCAATAATTCAGTTTATTTTCAGTCTATTGGTGAAGGATTATACGAAATCATAAACGGTAAAAGTTTGCTGGTTAGTAATGATGAAAGAATTAAAAACAATCGTATTGTAGAGATTTACAAGCGAGAGGAAGGATTGCTCTTGCAAACAGAACGCGCCGGAGTATTTCAATTGAAAGAGAAAACGATTACACCTTACCTATTTGAATCGGATAATGAACTACGACAAAACTCCGTTTTTTGTGCCAAAATGTTGTCAGACGGCGGTTTTGCTTTGGGAACCATTTCTAACGGAATTTACATATTGAACCGTTCCGGAAAGATTCGTTACCACATCACTCAAAACAGCGGATTGAGTAATAATACGGTTTTGTCTATTAACGAAGACGACGACAATAACTTGTGGCTCGGTTTGGATAACGGTATTGATTGTATCAATTTGCAATCGCCTATCCGAAGTTTTAAGGACGATTCGGGCTTTCTAGGTACTGTTTATGCTTCCATAAAGTATAACGGAAAATTGTATGTCGGAACCAATCAAGGTTTGTTTTATAAATCGGCAGATTCTAATGAAAGTTTTAGTTTGATCGGTGGTACCAAAGGACAAGTATGGACTTTATTTGAATACCAAGGGCAATTGTTTTGCGGGCATGATTTAGGAACTTTTCTCGTTAATTCCGGTCAAGCGCAACTCATTTTCAAACAATCCGGAACTTGGAAATTCAATAGCATTCCCAATCATCCGAATTTAATCATGCAGGGTAATTACAACGGTCTTTCGATCTTGGAAAAGAAAGGAGCAACTTGGGCTTTCCGCAATAAATTAGAAGGATTTGATATTTCTTCTCGTTATTTTGAGTTGACCAAGCAAAACCAAATCTACGTTGGTCATGAATACAAAGGAATATTAAAGGTTACACCAACACCCAACCTTTTGAGTGTTAAAAAGTTCGATGTTTTAAAAACGCCTACCAAAGGAAAGCACATCAGCTTGGCCAAATATAACGGAACGATATACTATGCCGGAAGAAGCGGCATATTCAGTTTAGATGCAAAATCGGGAGTGTTTAAAAAGGACAACAGTTTGAGCAGTATTTTAAAAAATGATGAATACATCTCAGGTAAACTAAACGTTGATAGATCCAACAAAATGTGGTTGTTTACCAAAAATTACATTTATTATTTCACTTCAGGGAATTTTGATAAAGACCTTAAGAAACATAAAATTTCTATCCCGTTTTCCATCACAAATCCTATGATAGGATATGAGAGCATTACACAAATATCAGATAATGAATATTTAGTTGGCAAAACCGACGGGTATTTTGTGATTAATTTGACAGACTTCAGAGTAAAAACACACAATATTATTTTAAGTAATGTTAGTGTAAATAAACTCAGTGAACCGATAGTGAATTTGTCAATTTCTGAGCCGGGTGAGTTAACCCACGATGAGAACAATTTAATCTTCAATTATACTGTCCCGCAGTATAACCGATTTATAGATGTGGAATACCAATATATGTTGGAAGGATTGCAAGGGCAGTGGAGTGAATGGAGTACGAAATCGAGTATTAATTTTAAAAACTTGGAACCCGGTGACTATGTTTTTAAAGTTAGGGCCAAGATTGCCAATTCATCACCCGAAAACACTGTAGAGTATAAGTTTACTATTTTGAAACCTTGGTATGCCACCAATTTCGCTTGGATTTGCTATATGTTGTTATTCATTGCGTTGGCATTCTACATCAATAAAGCTTACAGAAACTATTACCGCAAGCAAGAGGAAAAGTTGATTGAAGAAAATAATTTACTCTTGGAAATTGCAGCTTTGGAGAATGAACAGCAATTGATGAAATTGAGAAACGAACAACTGTCTCAAGATGTAGATGCTAAAAACAGAGAGTTGGCAGCATCTACAATGAGTTTGATAAAGAAAAACGAGTTATTGAACATTATCAAAGAGGACTTGAAAAAATCTTCTGAAGAAAACAGTGGACGTAATATAAAGTCGGTTATTTCAACCATCAATAGTAATATAGCTGAGAAAGATTCTTGGAAAGTCTTCAAAGAAGCTTTTGATAATGCGGATAAAGATTTTTTAAAGAAGATTAAAGCGGCTCATCCGAGTTTAACGCCAAGCGATTTGAAACTCTGTGCTTATTTGCGACTTAATTTAACTTCAAAAGAGATTGCTCCGATGTTAAATATCTCTATTCGAAGTGTTGAGATAAAACGATATCGTTTGCGAAAAAAACTCAATTTACTCCATGATGATGGCTTAGTGAACTACATTCTTAGTATTTAACTATACAATTTATAGGTTGTAAACCTCAACATTACCACAACAAAAACCTTTTCGTAACCGCTTTTTTCAAAATTACAGCTTGAACTTCTGTATAGTCATAAATCAATTTTGCCATGATTTATTGATGGTTTTGTTGTTTTCTCAATTTCGCTACTAAAAAATTTCACTATGTATATTTTTTGTTGTGGTTGATTGTGGATATGGTGTTTTTTAAATAAATAATTTAACAACACTTTAACAAGGCACAAAAAGTGTCTTAAAAATAACCAAAACCAAATAATATTAATCGCTTATGAATTTAAAGCTATTTTCTGAAAGATTTAGGAGAAACGTTTTCCTAATGTCTATGTTTTTTGTCTTTATAGTGTCAGCACAAGCACAAAAAACGGTGAACGGAACAGTGAACTCAGGTGGACTTCCGTTGCCGGGTGCTAATGTTGCCGCCAAAGGAGCATCGGTAGAAACGTCAACTGACATTGATGGTAAATTTACCCTTAAAGTTCCTGAAAATGTTACCATGTTAGTGGTCTCTTTTGTAGGTTACACTACTAAAGAAGTAGCAATTACTAATGGTAACATGACTATTGAATTGTCCGAGCAAAGCAATGCCTTGGAAGAAGTTGTAATCAACGTTGGGTATGGAACCCAAAAGAAAAGTGTTGTTACCGGAGCTATCTCTAAAGTAACAGCAAAAGACTTAGAGAATGTTCCAAACGGAAGGGTTGAACAAGCCCTACAAGGTAGAACAGCTGGGGTTACCATTGCAATGAATGCAGGTCAACCCGGAGCAGGTTCTACTGTTAGAGTCAGAGGTATCACTACATTAAATGACAATAATCCTTTGTGGGTTGTGGATGGTGTAGCTGTTGATCCGGGAGCTCTTGGAGCTTTAAATCAATCTGATATTGAATCTATTGAAGTTTTAAAAGATGCTGCGAGTGCTGCTATTTATGGAGCACAATCAGCTGCAGGGGTTATATTAGTAACCACTAAAAAAGGTAAATCCGGTAAGTTAACGGTAAACTACAATGGTTTTGAAGGAGTTTCTTCACCGGAGCGTATGCTTAACTTACTTAACGCAACTCAATACGGTGCCATCATGAATGAGCGCTATATTAATGGTGGCGGTACCGGAAGTGTACCTTATCCTGATTTAGGTTCATTAGGTAAAGGCACCGATTGGCAGAAAGCTGTTTTCAGTGACAGTGCTCGTCGTTATTTACATGAAGTAAGTTTGAGCGGTGGTGGAGAAGTTTCCAATTATTATTTCTCTTTCGGAACTCAAAGTCAAGAAGGTATTGTAATGCCTGAGATTTCAAATTACAACAAGAAAAACATCCGTTTGAATTCGACTCATAAAGTTAAAGATTGGCTTACCATTGGTCAAACCATTGGTTACACCCATCAAAAAACAATCGGTATCGGAAATACTAACAGTGAATACGGCGGGCCATTGGCTTCTGCAATCAACTTAGATCCGATTACTCCAATAGTTGAAACAGATCCGATTCTTGCAAACGGTATTACTTACAGTAACCCTTATGTTATCAGAGACAACAATGGTAATCCTTACGGAATATCAGGAGTAGTAGGTCAAGAAATGACTAACCCAATGGCTTATGCTAAAACCAGAGGCGGACAATACAACTGGTCGGATGATTTCATCGGCAATGTATTTGCTGAAGTGAAGTTGATGAAAAATCTGAAATTACGCTCTACTTTAGGAGCAAAATTAGCTTACTGGGGCGGACAAGGTTTTACACCTTTGTTTTATTTGAGTCCAACAGTTAACAACACTACTTTAAACAACTTGTCCAGAATTGAAAACAGAGCTTTCAACTGGAATACAGAGAACACTTTAACCTATACAAAAAATATCAAAGACCACAACTTTACGGTATTATTAGGTCAAGGAGCTTACAAAAACAATGAGTTTTTCAAAGTAACTAGTGCAACTCACTTTGGTTTAAGTACTAACGATTATTCAGAAGCTTCATTTAATGACGGTACGGTTACTCAAGACAACAAAGTAGGTTATGCTTATGATGTTCCGGCTGTAATTACGACTTCTCTTTTTGGTCGTGTTACCTATGATTATAAAGAAAAATACTTGTTTAGCGGATTGATAAGAAGAGATGGTTCTTCGCAGTTTGGTCCGGATAACAAATACGGAACTTTCCCTTCAGTTTCACTTGGATGGGTACCAACCAAAGAGGAGTTTTGGAAAGAAAACAAAATTATAAACACTTTAAAATTACGTTTCAGTTACGGGGTAACCGGAAACAGTAGAATTCCAAACTTTGCTTATCAAGCTATTATTGAAGGAGGAAGAAATTATACTTTCGGTAATTCAGGTGTAGTAACTTCCGGATCAACTCCGGGTAGAATTGCCAACCCTGAATTAAAATGGGAAGAAACTACTCAAACCAACATCGGTTTTGATACCAAATTATTGAATGATTTCACTTTTACATTTGATTGGTACAAAAAGAAAACTTCCGGTATTTTATTAGATCCTGAATTACCTGGTTATGTTGGTAATGAAGCACCGCCATTCCAAAATATTGGAGAAATGCACAACTCAGGTTTGGAATTTGAGTTAGGGTACAAAAAAAGAATCAACGATTTCAATTTGTCTGTGAATGCTAACATGGCGACAATCAAAAACGAAGTTGATTATTTAGGACCAGTACCTTATTACAACGGACCAGGATTCCAATCTATGGGACCTGTTACCAGAACTCAAGTAGGACAAGCCTACAATTCTTTCTACGGTTATCAAACTGCAGGTGTTTTCCAAAACCAAGAAGAAATCAATGCTTACACCAACGCTTCTGGTGGTTTAATCCAACCGAATGCAGTTCCTGGAGATTTTAGATGGAAAGATGTTAACGGAGATGGAACTATCACAGCCGATGATAAAAAATTAT
>JBEBBH010000252.1:0-4188 GCA_041158485.1 Bacteroidota bacterium
TCACGTGATTGATAGGCGAATTGTCGTCGTAACCACTTGCATTTTCTTGCGGCGTTTGCATATATCTTTCAGTGTAGATGCTGTCATAAAAACGCCAGTTCGTCACCGGAGCTACCGCAATGGCCATTTTGAAAACATCAGCACCTTTAAACAAACAATTACTGCTCATAAATCCGCCGTAAGACCAGCCAAAGATGCCGATTCTGGCTTTATCCACATAAGGGTAATTGCCAATGACTTTAGCCGCATCGATTTGGTCTTCTACTTCATATTTCCCTAACTCTTTTTGGGTGCATTTTTTAAATTCGGCACCTTTAAAACCTGTTCCTCTTCCGTCCACACAAGCTACAATATAACCTTGTTGTGATAACATCATGAACCAATAATCATTCGAATTCAACCATTGATTGGCCACTTGTTGCGAACCCGGACCTGAGTATTGATACATAAAAACCGGATATTTTTTAGTCGCATCAAAATCTTTCGGTTTGATCATCCAAGCGTTTAGTTTGTGTCCTTTTTCTGTAGTTAATTCGAAAAACTCCTTCGTAGGCAAATCGTATTTTTTAACTTTTTCAGCCAAAGCTTTGTTGTCGATAATAGTTTGGATTACTTTACCGTCTTTAGCGTTATTTAAGGTGTGAATGGTTGGTTGACTTACACTGGAATACGAATTGATGAAGTATTGGAAATTCGGACTGAAAGTCGCATTATTAGTACCGACTTGATTAGACAACTTGACTTTATTCTTGCCGTCTAAACCTATGCGATACACATCTCGAAGGATAGAACCTTGCTCCACCGATTGATAGAAAACCGTTTTCGCTTTTTCGTCAAATCCATAGTATGCGGTAACTTCCCACGGTCCTTTGGTAATTTGATTTTTCAGTTTTCCGGTCTTATCATACAAATAAATATGGTTGTAGCCGTCTTTTTCGGAAGTCCAAATAAAACTATTGTCTTTCAGGAAAGTCAAGTTATCGGTTACATCTACATAGGCTTTGTCTTTTTCGTTTAAAACCACTTTGGCAGTAGCGGTATTGCCATCAACAAACAACAAATCTAAATTGTCTTGATGACGGTTTAACACTTGAGCTGAAAGCACATTAGCATCGTTAGTCCATTTCATTCGAGCAATGTAGAAATCGTTATAATTGCTTAAATTGACTGTTTTGGCAGCATTCGAAGTCACATCGTAAATGTGCAAAGAAACCAAGGCGTTTTTCTCTCCGGCTTTCGGATATTTAAAAGTTTCTACCGTAGGATACAGGTCTTTTTTGAAAACATTCATCGAAAACTCAGGTACTGCTGTTTCATCGAAACGGATATAAGCCAATTTTTTACTGTCGGCACTCCAATCGTAGGCTCTAACAAAGGCGAATTCTTCTTCATATACCCAGTCGGTAATCCCGTTAATGATACTGTTTTTTTTGCCGTCGGTTGTCACTTGCGTTGTTTTTGCTAAAGCGATATCTAAAATGTACAAATTGTTCGCTTTGGCAAAACCAATTTTAGATCCGTCAGGTGAAAAAGTTGGCTCCTGAACTTGTTCTAATACCTTGGTTAATTTTTGAGTACTTAGGTTATACAAAAAATAATCGGCTGTAAACGAGTGACGGAAGATTGGATTGGTATTAATAGCCAAAAGCAACTGCTTTTCGTCCGCACTAAAAACAAAACTATCGATACCATTGGCCAATTCCGGGAATTTTTTGGTATCGATAATCGTAGCTACTTTTTGGAGTGTGGCAAAATCATGTAAATCAATTTGCATGCTGCGAGTGCTTCTGTCAAAGTTCAAAACCGCATATTGATTGGTGTTTTTCATGGCGAAGAGTTCCTCCATGTTTTCGGCTCTGAAGGCGCCACCGTAAATTTCTTCTACACTTATTTTTTGTTGCGCTACTGTAACCCAAGCAGATAACAGCAAAAAGACTAGAATTGATTTTGATTTCATTGTAAATATTACTGGTTAAAGAGTTCAATTTTAGTGAAAATTTTACAATTGACCTCTTATTTTTGTGTTAAATGCAGTTTTAAAGGATTTTGCAACAACGAAACAATAAAAAATAAAAAACCCTGATAAGAATTTATCAGGGTTTTGAAAGTGGTACCTCCAGGAATCGAACCAGGGACACATGGATTTTCAGTCCATTGCTCTACCAACTGAGCTAAGGTACCTTGCGTTGTTGCGGGTGCAAATATAGAACGATTTTTAATTTATCCAAAACAAATAATAAAAAAAAACTATTCTTACCTTAGCCTACTAAAATACGCCGCCATGCTTTTAGCCATTGATGTTGGAAATACCTTAATTAAATGCGCTGTCTTTGAACACAATACTATTTTGGAGCTGTTCCATACAGAACCTAAAGACATCGTTGAAAAAATAAATTTTATTTTAACATCATACCCCAAAATTGAGGTTTTGGTGCTCTCGTCAGTAGGAAACCTAGACAAAAATGCCTTTGAATCTTTTAAAGATAAAGTGAAAATTTATGAGATTTCACGACAACACCTTTTCCCTTTTCAAAATCTATACAGCACTCCTGAAACGTTGGGATTAGACCGTATGGTTCTCGCTTCGGGTGCGGTATTACAATTTCCTGAACAAAATAGGTTGGTAATCGACGCCGGAACTTGTATCACTTACGACTTCATCAATGAACAAGACCAATATTTGGGTGGCGCTATTTCACCGGGAATCAGGCTGCGATATGAATCATTGCATCACTTTACAGCCAAATTACCGTTACTGACCAAAAAGCAACCGGAAAACACGATTGGAAATTCCACCAACGAGTCTATACATTCAGGTGTAATAAAAGGGATTGCTCACGAAATTGACGGCTTTATCGAAGCATATCAATCGCAATACGCTAAATTTATCATAATTTTAACGGGAGGCGATGCAGATTTTTTGGCTAAACAATTAAAAAATACCATATTTGCCAATTCAAATTTTCTACTGGAAAGTTTGAACCAAACATTTCAATACAATCAAAATGATTAAAAAAATTGTAGTAAGCCTAAGCTTGCTTTTTTCATTGACATCTCTTGCTCAAGAAGGAACTTCTTCACCCTATTCATTTTATGGTATAGGCGATATAAAATTCAAAGGTACTGTTGACACTCGGTCCATGGGTGGCTTAACTGTTTTCCCTGACAGCATCCACTTAAATTTACAAAATCCGGCCCACTTAGCCAGTTTAAAATTGACTTCTTTTGCCATTGGCGGTACTTATGCCAATACCAAATTCCAATCGGAAACTGCCGACGGAAAAGCCAGGAGAACTACCTTGGATTATTTAGCAGTTGGTATACCTGTGGGCAAATTAGGCATAGGATTCGGCCTTATCCCATATTCTTCAATCGGCTACAAAATCCAAACTTTAACAGATGAAGACAATCCAACTTTTTCAAGATACAGCGGAGTTGGTGGCGTTAACAAAGTTTTTGCCGGGGCGGGATACAAAATCACCAAAGAATTAAATGTAGGAGCCAGCATTCAGTACAATTTTGGAACTATTGAAACAACAAATCTTCGATATTTGGAAAGTGTACAATACGGAACACGCGAAAATAATTTTTCTGACTTACAAGGATTTAACTTAGATTTCGGTTTGAGCTACCAAAGAAAGCTAACCAAAAAACTATCCCTTTTCAGCAGCGTAACTTATAGTCCTGAGTCGAAACTCAAGTTAGACAACTCCAGAACTATCGATTTGATTCAGTTTTTAAGCACCGGAACAACAAGTGTTATCCAAAGAGAAGATATTGATGTGGCAAATACCGAAATTAAAATTCCTTCTAAGTGGTCGTTTGGTACCGGAATCGGAGAAATGAAAAAATGGATGTTTGGCGGTGAAGTTACCCTTATCAATAATAGCGTATTGAGCAATCGTTTTAATGATATTGACGATGCTGTTTTTGAAAACTCCACTCGTTATTCTTTGGGCGGTTATTTCATCCCTAACTACAACTCTTACTCTGGCTATTTCAAAAGAATCGTGTATCGTGCCGGTTTGAGATACGAAAACACCGGTTTGGTTTTACAAAACAAATCGATAACCGATGCTGCCATGAATGTTGGTTTCGGACTGCCATTAAGCGGTACTTTTTCTAACATCAACATCAATTTTGAATACGGCAAAAGAGGTACTACATACTACAACTTGGTACAAGAGA
>JBEBBH010000253.1:0-4514 GCA_041158485.1 Bacteroidota bacterium
CGCATGACGAAGTAGTGTACGGAAAACATTCGATTTTAGGCCGAATGCCGGGCGATGAATGGCAGCGTTTTGCCAATTTACGTTTGTTATACGGCTATATGTTTACGCATCCGGGAACTAAGTTGTTATTTATGGGCGCCGAGTTCGGGCAAAGTGGAGAGTGGAATTTTGAAAACAGTTTGGATTGGCATTTGCTGGATTTTGCCTACCATCAAGGCATCAAGAAATGCATCACCGATTTGAATGCTTTGTACAAAAATCACCCGGCCTTGTACGAGAAGCAATTTCACGCCGATGGTTTTGAATGGATTAATTATTCTGATAACGACAACTCGGTATTGGCTTACATTCGCAAAGGTGTAAATCCGAAAGACGATTTAATCGTGGTGGCCAACTTTACGCCGGTCGTACACGAGAATTACCGTATCGGGTTACCGGTCAAAGGAAAGTTGGTGGAAGTCTTCAATTCAGATAACACAGGATACGGTGGAAGCGGCGTGATGACTGCCAAACCAATTAAAATCGAGGCACAAGCTTGGAATTTTCGCGAGTTTTCGGCGGAACTGACATTGCCTCCTTTGGGAATTGCGGTTTATAAGATTTCCTAAGCCTATTTTGGGGCCACGAATTACACGAATAATCACAAATTAAAGGGTGGAAATTCGAGTAATTCGTGGTTCTTTTTTTTTATTATTATCCGCAAACGTTGTAGTTAAAAACTACTTGAAACAGTTGTAAAATTTTGAGTATCATCTTTGTAAATTTGGCACTCGACTCTAAAAAATCACTATGATTACCAACACAGAACTGGAATACAAAGGCGATCAATTTCCGTCGCAGATTGTTTCTTTTGAGCAAGATGTGGATAGTATTTATTTCCATACCGACAACAACGTTATTTTAAAAATCACCATACTTCGCGATAGCTTAATTCGTTTTCGATATACCACCAAAGGGTATTTCAGCAACGACTTTTCATATGCTATCGATAAAACCCAATCGCACGGTTACAACCAATTAGAGGTTACCGAAGAGTCGGAGTTTTACCAAATCAAAACCAGCAAAGTTTTTTGCAGGGTACAAAAAAAAGACCTTAAAATTTCGATTTACGATATTGACGGTTTTACCATCTTAGAAGACGAACTCGGTTTCCATTGGGAAGAGTGTTATGAACATGGTGGTAATATTGTGAAGATGAGTAAAGTCTCCAAAGACGGGGAAAGTTTCTACGGATTGGGCGACAAAGCTACACACCTGAACTTAAAAGGCAAACGCGTCGAAAATTGGGCTACCGACCAATATGCTTTTCATAAAGACCAAGAACCGTTGTACAAAGTGGTACCGTTTTATATTGGATTACACCATCACAAAGCGTACGGTATCTTTTTCGATAATACTTTCAGAACCTTCTTCGACTTTTGTCACGAACGTCGTAATGTAACCAGCTATTGGGCGGAAGGCGGCGAAATGAATTACTACTTTTTCTACGGCCCGAAAATGAGCGACGTAGTAGTGAATTACACGCACTTAACCGGAAAACCCGAGTTGCCGCCGATGTGGACTTTAGGGTATCACCAATGCAAATGGAGTTATTATCCGGAAAGTAAGGTAAAAGAAATTACCGCTAAGTTCAGAGAATTAAGAATTCCGTGTGATGCCATTTATTTGGATATCGATTATATGGAAGGTTTCCGTTGCTTCACTTGGAGCAAAGAATATTTTCCGGAGCCGAAACGCATGGTAGCCGAATTGGCTAAAGATGGTTTTAAAACGGTAGTCATCATCGATCCCGGAATCAAAATTGACCAAGACTATTGGGTATATCAGGAAGCCTTGAAAAACGACTATTTCTGTAAACGAGCTGACGGTCCGTTTATGAAAGGAAAAGTGTGGCCGGGCGAATGTAATTTTCCGGATTATACCAAACCGGAAGTCCGTGAATGGTGGGCCGGTTTGTTCAAAGAATTGATTTCGGAAATTGGAGTGAAAGGCGTTTGGAACGATATGAATGAACCTGCTGTAATGGATGTTCCCGGAAAAACCTTCCCGAATGACGTGCGTCATGATTACGACGGTAATCCGTGTAGTCACCGTAAAGCACATAACATCTACGGTACCCAAATGGCACGCGCGACTTACGAAGGCGTGAAGCGATTTGCTTATCCAAAACGACCTTTTATTATAACGCGTTCCGCTTATTCCGGTGCGCAACGTTATACTTCATCGTGGACCGGCGATAACGTGGCCAGTTGGGAACATTTGTGGATTGCGAACATCCAAATGCAACGCATGTCCATTTCCGGTATGGGTTTCACAGGTTCGGATATTGGTGGTTTTGCCGAACAACCTTCGGGCGAATTGTACGCGCGTTGGATTCAGTTAGGCGTGTTTCATCCGTTTTGCAGAACGCATTCATCAGGTGATCACGGCGAGCAAGAACCTTGGTCGTTTGGGGAAGAAGTGATTGATGTTACTAGGAAATTTGTGGAATTACGTTACCAGTTGTTGCCCTATTTGTATACCATGTTTTGGCAGTACGTTAATGAAGGTGTACCGATGTTAAAACCGTTGGTGTATTTTGATCAAGACGATTTCCATACGCATTACAGAACCGATGAATTCATTTTCGGAAATCAGATTTTGGTCTGTCCTATTTTAGAACCGAATGCTTTGGGTCGCCGTATGTATTTGCCAAAAGGCAATTGGTATAACCTCTGGACGAATGAGGTGATTGAAGGGAAAAAGGAGTTGTGGGTCAATACCCAATTTGATGAGATTCCGATTTTCATCAAAGAAGGTGCAATTATTCCGAAATATCCGGTCCAACAATACGTAGGCGAAAAGCAAATTGAAGAACTGATTTTGGATGTGTATTATAAACTAGGTAAAGAAAAATCAACAGTTTATGAAGATGCGCAAGACGGTTACGATTACAATAAAGGGCGTTTCTCTTTGCGAACTTTCAATTTGAACGGTAAAGAAAAAGAGCTTATCATTCAGCAACACCAAGAAGGCACTTTTGAAACGACCTACACCAAATTCAAAATCAACTTAAAAGGTTTGCCTTTTAAAGTCAAGAAAGTAGAAGTGGACAACGAGAAAATTGCGTTAGACAAATTGCATCTTAACGGGGATAATTCCTTAGTTATCGATAAAGATTTTACCGAGTTGCATCTGATAGGTTAAGGCAGTTTTCTTACCTTTGTGAAACCAAAATATAAAACATGAAAAAAGGAATTTTTTTGGGTGTTTCGCTGTTGGTATTGATAGCGATTGCCTGTTCTACTAATCCGGTAACGGGAAAGAAAACCTTAGCCTTGGTTTCGAATTCGGAAATTTTCGCGTCTTCTTTTAGTCAGTATGGCGAATTTTTAAAGACGAATAAAGTCATTACAGGCACAGCCGATGCCAAACGAGTGGAAACCGTTGGAATGAAAATCAGAGCAGCAGCCGAGAAACTGCTACAATCCCGAGGAACGCAAGGACAATTACAAGGTTATGCTTGGGAATACAAATTGGTTGACAATAAAGAAGTCAATGCTTGGTGTATGCCTGGTGGAAAAATTGTTTTCTATTCCGGAATTTTACCGATTTGCAAAGATGAAGCCGGTATGGCAACCGTTATGGGTCACGAAGTAGCTCACGCTTTGGCCAATCACGGTCAGCAACGCATGAGTGCCGGATTAGCCCAACAAGTAGGAGCCGGTATTACCCAAGTGGCAGTTAGCGGAAAAAGCGCCGAAACACAAGCCGCATTGATGCAAGCTTACGGGATCACCACTACAGTAGGCGGTATGTTGCCCTTTAGCAGAAGCCATGAAACCGAGGCAGATGAAATCGGTTTGATTTTAATGGCAATAGCCGGTTACAATCCGGAAACGTCCATTGCTTTTTGGGAAAGAATGTCAGCCAAGTCAGGCGGATCAGCACCTGCCGAGTTGTTAAGCACTCACCCTTCGGATGCGACCAGAATTGCCAACTTGAAAAAGATGATTCCGAAGGCTAAAGCGGAAGCTGCGAAATTCGGGGTAACCTTTAAATAATAAAATTAGTTTATATTTGAATCCTGTCTCATAGTCGAGACAGGATTTTTTATTTAAAAACAAGCGTATGGCAACACTTCCCAAAGGACATCCGAAATTATTAAATGCTTGGGCATTTTATGATTGGGCCAATTCGGTTTACAGTTTGGTAATCGCTTCGGCGGTTTTTCCGATTTTTTACGAAAACTTATTCAAAAACAACCATCAAGATACGGTTTCTTTTTGTGGTACTGATGTCAAAGCTACTGCGATGATTAGTTTTGTTACGGCATTTGCATTTTTAATAGTAGCATTATTTTCTCCCATTTTATCCGGTATTGCCGATTATGTAGGTAACAAGAAAAGTTTTTTACGTTTTTTTTGTTACTTAGGAGGTTTGTCTTGTATCGGCCTATATTGGTTTGATTTTGAAAACCTGATGACAGGTTATACATTTTATTTTTTCGGTCTTATTGGTTTTTGGTCTAGTTT
>JBEBBH010000254.1:0-19728 GCA_041158485.1 Bacteroidota bacterium
CCAATCAAATCAGCATCAATACTGTTGGTGAAATTTAAGACACCGCTTTCTACATTTACGTCGTTGTAAATGTGGGTCGCTAATTTATTGATGTTGAAACCTGCAATAAAAGAGCTCATGATTTCTTTAGCAATGTGCGTTGGTTTAAAGCTGCTAGGTGTATTGATCATTACCAAATGCAATTCGGCATCAAATTTATTCGCAAATTCTACTACTTTGGCAAAAGGTTTTTTGATTTCGTCCGCAAAATCAGAAGCGAAAACAAACTTCTTCACTTCGAAATCTCCGGCTTCTTTTTTGATGATTAATACAGGGATTTCAGAGTTGCGCACTACTTTTTCAGCATTGGAACCGATAAACATTTCTTTGAAACCGTTCGCTCCGTGTGAACCCATAACGATTAAGTCAACCTCATTTTTCTTGCTGATATTCATAATTCCGTCGAAGGCCAATTCAAACTGAATGATTTCGGAAACTTTTACGCCTTCTAAGCTCGGGTCGTCCATCAAGTCTTCTAAACGATTGATAGCAGCATTTTTGAATAGCATGATTTCCGGTAATTCATGACCGCTACCAATAGCATCGCCAGCTTCGCTAGGCAATTCTAACATGTGAAGTAAAAAAATTTCGCCGTTGTTTTTTCTGGCAATTTGCGCCGCAACTTTCAAGGCATATTTGGCATGTTCAGAGAAGTCTGTTGGGACTAAGATTTTTTTCATAATGTAAAAACGTAATTTTTGGATAGGATATTTTAACACAATAAAGGTATTGATTTTTTTTGATTTGGCAAGGAATTTTTGATTTATAAAAAAATAACTATATTTGCAGCGTTATTTACCATACAAATTAAATAATGAGGGAAGCAGTGCTTCCCTCTTTTTATACAACAATGACATTTAAAGACAAAGTTTCAAATTTAATAGCGGAAGAATTGGAAAACAATTCCTCCTTATTTTTGGTAGATTTAAGTATTTCAGAGAGTTATAAAATTACCGTAACTTTGGATGGCGATAATGGCATAACTTTACAGGATTGTATAGATGTAAGTCGTGCTGTAGAAAACAACTTGGATCGTGAAGAACAAGATTTTTCGTTGGAAGTAGCTTCTGCAGGTGTTTCGTCGCCTCTAAAATTGGTGAGACAGTACAAGAAAAACATTGGTCGAAACTTAAAGGTAAAAACCACCACATCGGAAACCATCGAAGCTAAATTAGAAGCCGCTGATGATGATAAAATTACGCTGACTTGGACAGCGAGAGAACCTAAAAAAATAGGAAAAGGAAAAGAAACGGTAGCACACCAACGTGAAATTCCTTATTCAGACATAAAAGAAGCAATTGTTACAATAATATTTTAATTAAAACAGGCATGGAAAATATTGCATTAATCGAATCATTCTCAGAGTTTAAAGACGATAAACTTATTGATCGAGTAACGCTTATGGCGATTTTAGAAGATGTATTTAGAAACGCATTAAAAAAGAAATACGGTTCTGATGATAACTTTGATATCATTATCAATCCTGATAAAGGAGATATGGAGATATGGAGAAATCGCGTGGTAGTAGCTGATGGTGAAGTGGAAGATGAAAACCAAGAGATTGCTTTGTCCGAAGCCAGAAAAATTGAGCCTGATTTTGAGGTTGGTGAAGATGTTTCAGAAGAAGTAAAATTAATCGATTTGGGAAGAAGAGCTATTTTGGCATTGCGTCAAAACTTGATTTCTAAAATCCACGAACACGATAATACCAACCTTTACAAGCAATTTAAAGATTTAATTGGTGAAATTTATACAGCCGAAGTACACCATGTACGTCCAAGAGTTGTAATTTTGGTGGATGATGAAGGCAACGAAATTGTATTGCCGAAAGAAAAACAAATTCCGTCCGACTTTTTCCGTAAAGGGGATAACGTACGCGGAATCATTGAAAGTGTTGAGTTGAAAGGCAACAAGCCGCAAATCATCATGTCGAGAACAGCAGACAAATTCTTGGAAAAACTATTTGAACAAGAAATTCCGGAAGTATTTGACGGTTTGATTATGATTAAAAAGGTAGTGAGAATTCCGGGTGAAAAAGCAAAAGTAGCCGTAGATTCTTATGATGACAGAATTGACCCTGTTGGTGCTTGTGTGGGAATGAAAGGTTCTCGTATTCACGGAATCGTTCGTGAATTGGGCAACGAAAATATCGACGTAATCAACTTTACCAGCAACTTGCCGTTGTACATCACCAGAGCTTTAAGTCCGGCTAAAGTATCTTCTGTTAAAATCGACGAAGAGAAAAAAAGAGCCGAAGTATTTTTAAAGTTAGAAGAAGTTTCCAAAGCCATCGGTCGTGGTGGTCATAACATCAAATTGGCCGGATTGTTAACCGGTTATGAATTAGATGTAATCCGTGAAGGCAGCGCCATTGAAGAAGATGACGTTGAATTAACAGAGTTCTCAGACGAAATCGACGGTTGGGTAATCGACGAATTTGCGAAAATCGGTTTAGATACCGCTCGCAGCATCCTGAACCAAGACGTAGCCGATTTAGTGAGAAGAACTGATTTGGAAGAAGAAACTATTTTAGAAGTAATTAAAATATTGAAAGAAGAGTTTGAAGACTAAGCTTTCGCCAACACAACAATAAGTTAACATTAATTAGATTTTATGTCTGAAGGAAATATTAGAATTAATAAAGTTTTAAGGGAATTAAATATTTCTTTGGAAAGAGCTGTGGATTATCTCAAGGATAAAGGAATTGCTATTGAAGCGAGTCCTAACACAAAAATTTCCGATGATGTATACAATATTCTTTGTGGTCAATTTGCCGGCGACAAAGGCAACAAAGAAGCTTCAAAAGGAATAAGCGAAGAAATCAGAAAGGAAAAAGAAGCCCTTCGTTTGGAAAGAGAAAAAGAAATTGAAGACAAGCGCAAACAAGAAGAGGAACGCCAACGATTGGAGTTAATCAAGGCCAAAGCTGTGATTAGTGGGCCTAAGCAGGTCGGAAAAATCGATTTAGATTCCAAAGCTGCAGCAGCTCCTACTGAAGCCCCAAAAATTTCAGCAGAAAAATCAGAGCCCGTTGTGGCGAAAAGTGAAACTCCTGCACCGGTAGTCGAGCCTAAAAAAGAAGTAGTTAAAGAAGCCGAATCAAAAGCAACAGATACCGCTACTGACGAGACTATTACGACCCAATACCAAAAATTGTCCGGTGCTACTTTGACCGGTCAAGTGATCGATTTGTCACAATTTGACAAGCCGAAAAAGAAAAAAGAAGACTTCAAGAAAGACAATGGTAAACCGGCTGCTGCTAACGGACAAAATGCCAATGCGGGTCAGAATGCCAATAAAAATAAACGCAAAAGAATTGCTCCGAAGCCGGGTGACAAACCGGCCATTACCGGAGGCAATAATGCACAAGGTGGCCCTTCTAAATTTGGTAACAAACCTGGCTTCCAAAAAGGAAACCGTCCGGCGATTGTTCAAAAAGTTGAGCCGACAGAAGAAGAAGTTAAAAACCAAATCAAAGAAACGTTAGAGCGTTTACAAGGAAAAGGAAATAAATCCAAAGCGGCCAAATACCGTAGAGACAAGCGTGATACGCACCGTCAACGTTCGGAAGATGAAATGCAAGCGATGGAAGAAGGAAGCAAAATCCTGAAAGTAACTGAGTTTGTTACCGTAGGTGAGATTGCAACCATGATGGATGTGCCAATTACAAAGGTTATCGGAACTTGTATGACCTTGGGAATCATGGTGACCATGAACCAAAGATTGGATGCTGAAACGCTTTCTATTGTGGCCGATGAGTTTGGTTATCAAGTAGAATTTATCACCACTGATATCGAGGAAAATTTAGAGGTAGTTGAAGACAAACCGGAAGATTTGGTACACCGCGCGCCTATTGTAACGGTAATGGGTCACGTAGATCACGGTAAAACTTCGTTGTTGGATTACATTCGTAAAACCAACGTAATTGCAGGAGAATCCGGAGGAATTACACAGCACATCGGTGCTTACGGAGTGGTGTTAGAGAACGGTCAAAAAATCACGTTCTTAGATACTCCAGGTCACGAAGCGTTTACCGCTATGCGTGCTCGTGGTGCTCAAGTTACTGATATTGCCATCATTGTAATTGCAGCAGACGACGACATCATGCCTCAAACCAAAGAAGCTATCAGTCATGCTCAGGCGGCAGGCGTTCCTATGATTTTCGCTATCAATAAAGTGGATAAACCGGCTGCTAATCCTGAAAAGATTAAAGAGCAACTGGCGGGAATGAATTTGTTGGTTGAAGACTGGGGTGGAAAATACCAATCACACGACATCTCGGCTAAAGCCGGAACCGGTGTGAAAGATTTATTAGAAAAAGTATTGCTAGAAGCTGAATTGTTGGATTTGAAAGCAAATCCAAACAAACCTGCTGTGGGTACAGTAGTTGAGGCTTTCTTAGATAAAGGACGCGGTTACGTGTCTACCGTTTTAGTGCAAGCCGGAACCTTAAAGGTAGGCGATTATGTATTGGCCGGTAAAAATCATGGTAAAGTAAAAGCCATGCATGATGAAAGAGGACACAATATTTTAGTGGCCGGACCATCAACGCCAATTTCTGTTTTAGGATTGGATGGTGCGCCAACGGCCGGTGACAAGTTCAACGTGTTTGAAGACGAAAGAGAAGCCAAACAAATCGCGGCTAAACGTACCCAATTATTGCGTGAGCAATCGGTTCGTACGCAAAAGCACATTACTTTGGCAGAAATCGGTCGTCGTATCGCTTTAGGACAGTTCAAAGAATTGAATATCATCTTAAAAGGAGACGTTGACGGTTCGGTAGAAGCGTTGTCTGATTCCTTCTCTAAATTATCTACGGAAGAAATTCAAATCCGAATCATCCACAAAGGTGTTGGTGCGATTACCGAGTCTGACGTATTGTTGGCTTCGGCTTCCGATGCGATTATTATTGGATTTAACGTTCGTCCTTCCGGGAATGCTAAGCAATTGGCAGATAAAGAAGAAATTGATATCAGAAACTATTCTATCATTTACGACGCTATCGATGACTTGAAAGATGCGATGGAAGGTATGTTGTCGCCGGAGATGAAAGAAGAAATTACCGGTACTGCAGAAATCCGTGAGTTGTTCAAAGTGTCTAAAGTGGGAACTATTGCCGGATGTATGGTTACAGATGGTAAAATTTTCCGTAACTCTAAAATCCGCTTGATCCGCGAAGGTGTAGTAATTTATACCGGAGAGTTGGCTACCCTAAAACGTTTTAAAGATGATGTTAAAGAGGTTTCTAAAGGATACGATTGCGGTATGCAAATCAAAAATTACAACGATATTCGTGAATACGATACTATTGAAGCGTTCCAAGAAGTGGAAGTGAAGAAAAAGTTGAAATAATACACCAAAAAAAAGCCCCGAATTTCGGGGCTTTTTTTTATTTGTTTGGTTTGATTAAAAAGGCAGTTGGATATCTTTTCTTTAATAATTGTAAATTCTTTTCGGCTTCTATTCGGGTTTTAAAATTGCCTACCCAAACTTTATACAAAGGCGTGCTGAATACTATGGTGGCGTCTAAATTTTTAAATTCTTTTTTGAAGTCGATTAATGTTTTTTTGGAGTTTTCTGTATCGCCATTGAATATCTGAATTTTATAGCGGTCATTAATAGTAATTGAACTGTTAATTTTTCTTTTCTCATTTAGCAATTGTTCAAATTTAACATCCTGATCAACGGTCACTTTTCCCTCCTGAGAGTAGGTTTTTTGGCAAATAATGAAAACGATTGCGCAGCAAAAAGCGGCATTTGTTTTGGTTAAAAATTTCATAATGATTTGATTTTTATACAAATGTAAAACTTAATAAATTAAACAAAACACGATTTGTTATTTAGAATTAATATAAATTGATATTTATGATATATTTAAGGTTTTGAGAATAGTTCATAAGTCGTATTTTTGTGCAAGTTTTAAAGAAAGCGTCGATTTTTTACTGAAAAACCATCAGAAAGAATCATGCCAACATTAGTCGATAATCATTTATTATATGAAAAAAATGGGTAACCATAATTCGATTTCAAGGAAAATAGTCTTTAGTTTAGCTTTGATGCTAACATTCTCCTTCTCTTCATTTTCACAAGAAACTCCTCCTGCGGCCGCTGCTGATCCGGCTGCTGCTTCTGCTGCTCCTGCAGCTGCGACCGGTGGAGATCCTGCAGCTGGAAAAGCATTGTTTAACGCCAATTGTGCAGCTTGTCACAATCTTGATAAAAAGATGACAGGACCTGCTTTAAGAGGTGTTTCTGCAAAGTACGACAAGGAGTGGATTTACAAATGGGTAAACAACAGTTCTGCTCTTATCAAATCGGGAGATGCTAAGGCTATCAAGATTTTTGAAGAGTTTAACAAGTCAGTGATGACTGCTTTTCCTCAATTGTCAACAACAGATATTGACAATATCATAGCTTACACCGATGAGAAAAAAGCGGAGCCTGCTGCTGCAGTAGCTGCGTTACCTGGTCAAGGAGCTGATGCTAATCAAGGGGGGATTTCCAACGATGTTATCTTAGGAGCTTTGGCGTTGGTAATGATGATGTTGGTGATTATGTTGTTCTTTGTGAACAATGTGCTTACTAAAGTTGCTAAGTCTAACAATATTGAGGTGCCAGCTAAACAAGGTGTTTCTTTGTGGCAAGCGTTTGCTAAAAACCAGTTTTTGGTATTGGTAGCTTCTATCTTCTTATTGTTGTCAAGTGGTTACTTCGTTTACGGATGGATGATGCAAGTGGGAGTTGATCAGGATTATGCGCCAATTCAACCAATTCACTATTCACACAGAATCCACGCCGGTAGCAACGGAATCGACTGTAAATACTGTCACTCTGCAGCTAGAGTTAGTAAAAACGCAGGTATTCCTTCGTTGAATGTTTGTATGAACTGTCACAAAAACATTGCAGAAGTAGCTGATACCACGGCAACGCCTGAACACAGCAAAGCATTCTACGATGGTGAGATTCAAAAATTATACGATGCAGTGGGTTGGGATAAAGCCACTCAAAAATATACTGGTAAAACCAAACCGGTTAAATGGGTTCGTATACACAACTTGCCTGACTTTGCTTACTTCAATCACTCTCAACACGTAACGGTTGCCGGAATTGAATGTCAAAAATGTCACGGTCCGGTTCAGGAATATGAAATCCAAAAACAATTTGCGCCATTAACCATGGGTTGGTGTATCAAATGTCACCGTGAAACTGATGTGAAAATGGAAGGTAATGCCTACTATACAAAAATTCACGAAGAACTTTCTAAAAAATATGGTGTAGACAAATTGACTGCAGCACAA
Source organism: Bacteroidota bacterium (assembly GCA_041158485.1). GTDB lineage: Bacteria > Bacteroidota > Bacteroidia > Flavobacteriales > Flavobacteriaceae > Flavobacterium. The sequence continues at coordinate 7,338 of JBEBBH010000254.1, forward strand.
ATGGGAGGTTTAGAATGTGGTAAATGCCACTATTAATCAAATTATTAAGAAGCTAATATTTATATACGATGTCATCGAACAAAAAATACTGGAAAAGTGTTGAGGAACTAAACGAAAATAGTTCTATTGTTGAGACGCTTAGAAATAATGAATTCTCAGAGCCAATCCCAACGGATGAGTTTTTGTCTGATAAAGAATCTTTATCTTCTTCTTCAACAACTCGTCGTGATTTCTTGAAATACGTTGGATTCAGTACGGCAGCAGCTACTTTAGCAGCCTGTGAAGGTCCTGTGCACAAATCAATTCCTTACGTTTTACAGCCGGAGCAAATTATTCCGGGAGTGGCAGATTACTTTGCAACTTCAATGTTTGATGGTTTTGATTTTGCCAATCTATTGGTAAAGTCACGTGAAGGTCGTCCGATTAAAATTGAAAACAATACCATAGCCGGTGCTAAGTTCACTGCCAATGCCAGAGTTCATGCTTCGGTTTTGTCATTGTACGATAATACGCGTCTTAAAGTAACCAAAGTAGATCAGAAAGATGCTACTTGGGCTGCAGCGGATATGAAAATCAAAGCCAGTTTGGCTGATGCTAAAGCAAAAGGCGGACAAGTGGTTTTATTAACCAATACATTGGCTAGTCCTTCAACTGAAAAGTTGATTGCTGATTTCATCGCTCAAAATCCAAACGCTAAGCATGTAGTGTATGACGCTGTATCTGAGTCAGCAGCTTTAGATGCTTTTGAAGCAGTTTACGGAGAAAGAGCTTTAGTAGATTATGATTTTTCAAAAGCAAATACTATAGTTTCTGTCGGAGCTGATTTCTTAGGTGATTGGCAAGGAGGCGGATACGATTCAGGATATGCTCAAGGCAGAATTCCGCAAAAAGGCAAAATGTCTAAGCACTACCAGTTTGAAGCCAATATGACCTTATCAGGTGCGGCTGCAGACAAGAGAGTGCCGATGAAGATAGCTGATCAAAAATTAGCTTTAGTTAAAATCTACAGTATAATCACTGGTTCAGCTGTGTCTGTAGGAAAGTTGGCTAATGAAGACGTGGTAGTTAAAGCGGCTCAACAGTTAAAAGCTGCCGGAGCTAAAGGTCTTTTAGTGTCCGGAATTCAAGATAAAAATGCACAGTTGTTGGTTTTAGCAATCAACCAAGCTTTGGCAAGTGAGGCATTCTCTACAGTGGGAACGCGTCAAATCAGAAAAGGTTCTGATGCTAAAGTAGCTCAATTGTTAGCAGATATTAATGCCGGTAGTGTACACACACTTATCATGAGTGGTGTTAATCCGGTTTACACTTTGGCTAACGGTAAAGCGTTTGCTCAAGGTTTGAAAAAAGTAAAATTATCAGTAGCTTTCTCTTTGAAAGAAGACGAAACAGCTGCTGTAACTAATATAGCAGTTCCTGCGCCTCATTACTTAGAGTCTTGGAACGATTTAATGTTGACCAAAGGAACTTATTCTATTGTTCAACCTACCATTCGTCCGTTATTCAGTTCTAAACAATTCCAAGAAGGGTTGTTGTCTTGGACAGGTAACGCTGCTTCTTATTACGATTATATTAAAGCCAATTCAGGGGCTTACTTGAATGGGTTAACTTGGAACAAAGCTGTACACGATGGTGTAGTTGCCGGTGTAGCTTCTGCTGCTTCTGCAGTTTCTGCTGATTTCAGTGCTGCTGCTTCAGCTTTAGCGCAATCGAAACCATTAGCCAATTTCGAATTGGTATTGTATACCAAAACAGGTATGGGAGATGGTCAACAAGCTAATAACCCATGGTTACAAGAGTTCCCTGATCCAATCACGAGAGTTTCTTGGGATAACTACTTAACCGTGTCAAAAGCAGATGCTGAGAAGTTAGGCTTGAAAAATGAAATCGTAGCCAATGGTGGTTTAGACGGAAGTTATGCTACTGTAAAAGTAGGAGCAACTTCAATCACTGCGCCGGTAATTGTACAACCTGGACAAGCCGTTGGAACTATTGGTTTGGCTTTAGGATATGGTAAAACAGCAGCTCTAAAAGAAGAAATGCAAGTAGGTGTTAACGCTTACGCTTTATATAACAATTTTGATAACGTTCAATCCGCTTCAGTTGACAAAGCTGACGGTACTCATGAGTTTGCTTGTGTACAATCACAAAAAACATTAATGGGTAGAGGTGATATTATCAAAGAAACTACCTTAACTGTTTTCACAGCTAAATTTGACGAACCTGAAGTTTGGAATCCTACTCCGATGGTTTCTTTAGATCACAAAGAGGTTGCTGCAACGTCTGTTGACTTATGGGAATCTTTTGATCGTTCAGTTGGTCATCACTTTAACTTGTCAATCGATTTGAACGCTTGTACCGGTTGTGGTGCTTGTGTGATTGCTTGTCATGCTGAAAACAATGTGCCTGTTGTTGGTAAATCTGAGGTGAGAAGAAGTCGAGATATGCACTGGTTGCGTATCGACAGATATTACTCTTCAGAAGAGACTTTCGCAGGTGATAACAAGAAAAAAGAAGAATTCGATGGTTTATTCGGAGACAAAGGTTCATTAGGCGGATTCGGTCAAATGGAAAACCCAAGCGACAACCCACAAGTGGTATTCCAACCGGTAATGTGTCAACATTGTAACCACGCTCCATGTGAAACAGTATGTCCTGTGGCTGCTACTTCTCACGGTCGTCAAGGTCAAAACCAAATGGCTTATAACCGTTGTGTAGGAACTCGTTACTGTGCTAACAACTGTCCATACAAAGTGCGTCGTTTCAACTGGTTCTTATACAGCAAAAACAATGAGTTTGATTTCCATATGAATGACGACTTAGGTCGTATGGTAGTGAACCCTGATGTAAACGTTCGTTCTCGTGGAGTTATGGAAAAATGTTCAATGTGTATCCAAAAAACACAGTTGACCATTTTAACAGCTAAGCGTGAAGGTAGAGAGGTTGCTGTGGATGAATTCCAAACCGCTTGTTCTTCTGCTTGTACTACAGGTGCAATGGTATTTGGTGATGTGAACAATAAAGAAAGCAAAGTTGCTAAATTAGCCGAAGACAAGAGAATGTACCATTTGTTAGAAAGTGTTGGAACTAAACCAAATGTTTTCTACCACGTAAAAGTTAGAAATACCTAGTATCAATAAGTAATTAATTAAGAAACAATATAAAGGATTATGTCGTCTCATTACGAAGCACCCATTAGAAAACCTTTAGTTATAGGTGATAAAACTTATCACGATGTAACTGTAGATGTAGCCGCTCCGGTGGAAGGAAGAGCCAATAAACAGTGGTGGACTGTATTTTCTATCGCATTAGCCGCTTTCCTTTGGGGGATTGGTTGTATCATTTACACCATCTCTACAGGAATCGGTACATGGGGATTAAATAAAACCGTTGGTTGGGCTTGGGATATCACCAACTTCGTTTGGTGGGTAGGTATCGGTCACGCCGGTACACTTATCTCTGCCGTATTATTATTATTCCGTCAAAGATGGAGAATGGCCATTAACCGTTCTGCTGAGGCGATGACTATCTTCTCGGTAATCCAAGCCGGTTTGTTCCCAATCATTCACATGGGTCGTCCTTGGTTAGCTTACTGGGTTGTGCCAATTCCAAACCAATTCGGTTCATTATGGGTTAACTTCAACTCGCCGCTACTTTGGGACGTATTCGCAATCTCGACTTATTTATCTGTATCCTTAGTGTTTTGGTGGACAGGTTTATTACCGGATTTCGCTATGTTGAGAGACAGAGCAGTAACTCCTTTTGCTAAAAAAATCTATACCATTCTTTCTTTCGGATGGAGTGGTAGAGCCAAAGACTGGCAACGTTTTGAAGAAGTGTCTTTAGTTTTGGCAGGTTTGGCAACTCCGTTAGTACTTTCTGTACACACAATTGTATCCTTCGACTTTGCTACCTCGGTAATTCCGGGATGGCATACTACCATTTTCCCTCCGTATTTCGTTGCAGGAGCAGTATTCTCAGGTTTTGCGATGGTTAACACCTTGTTGATCATTATGAGAAAAGTTTCTAACCTTGAGGCTTACATCACCATTCAACATATCGAATTAATGAACATTGTAATCATGATTACCGGTTCTATTGTTGGTGTAGCCTATATCACCGAGTTATTCGTGGCTTGGTATTCAGGAGTAGAGTATGAACAATACGCGTTCTTAAACAGAGCGACTGGTCCTTACGCTTGGGCTTACTGGGCGATGATGACTTGTAATGTTTTCTCTCCACAGTTCATGTGGTTCAAAAAATTAAGAACCAGTATCATGTTCTCTTTCGTTATCTCTATTGTTGTAAATATCGGTATGTGGTTTGAGCGTTTCGTAATTATCGTTACTTCATTACACAGAGACTACTTACCATCATCATGGACAATGTTCCAACCAACATTTGTTGATATTGGAATTTTTATCGGAACTATCGGTTTCTTCTTTGTGTTATTCCTTTTGTATGCCAGAACCTTCCCGGTAATTGCACAAGCAGAGGTAAAAACCATCTTGAAATCTTCTGGTGAAAATTACAAAAGACAAAGAGAATTAGAAGGTCATAATCATTCAGATAAACATTAAGAATTGCTATGAGTAGTAATAAAGTTATACACGCAATATACAACGATGACGATGTATTAATGCACGCGGTTCACGAAACCAGAGCAGCTCATCATCACATTGAGGAAGTTTATACTCCTTTTCCTGTACACGGATTAGATAAAGCTATGGGGTTGGCTCCAACTAGATTAGCCATCTGTGCTTTTATCTACGGATGTATTGGTTTAACAGTAGCCACTACCATGATGAATTATATTATGATTTCTGATTGGCCACAAGATATTGGAGGAAAACCAAGTTTTAGTTACATCCAAAACATGCCTGCTTTTGTGCCGGTAATGTTTGAGATGACGGTTTTCTTCGCTGCCCACTTAATGGTAATTACTTTCTATATGAGAAGTAAATTATGGCCTTTTAAGCAAGCAGAAAATCCGGATGTCAGAACAACTGATGATCACTTTTTAATGGAAGTGGCCGTTCATGACAATGAAGCAGAATTGGTAAAATTCTTCGAAGGTACCGGAGCAGTTGAAGTGAAAGTAATTGATAAGCATTAATAATTAGCTATGAAGAGTTTATTTAAAACAGCATTTGTATTAGGCATCATGGTTTCTGTGTCTTCGTGTAAAAACGATTTGAAACCAAACTATCAATACATGCCTAATATGTACGAATCAGTAGCCTATGAAACCTATTCAGAATCTGATGCTTTCAATTCTCCTACAGGTGAAAAAGGTAAAGAAGGGCAGACGCCTGCTGAAGGTTCTATCAAAAGAGGTTTTGTTCCTTACGAAGTTCCAAATACCCCTGAAGCTTTAGCGATGCTGAAAGCAACCAATCCTAAGTCACCTCTTGATTCTACTCAAGTAGATATGAAAAAGGGAGAAGAGCTTTTCAATGTTTATTGTGCGATTTGTCACGGAACAGAAGGTAACGGTAAAGGCAAGTTGGTGACTCAAGAAAAATTCTTAGGAGTACCAAGTTATGCCGATAGAGTTATCAATGAGGCCAGTATTTTCCACGTGGTTACTTACGGATTGAACTCAATGGGTTCTCATGCTAATCAGTTGAGTCAAACAGAGCGTTGGTTAGTTGCCGCTTATGTAATGCAACTTAAAAGCAAATTATAATTGTAGAACAAACAGATTGTTATAGATATGTATACATTTTCAAGTAAACTAAAAACCTTTTCTTTTGTCCTAATGATCGTTGGTGTTCTTGGGATTGGTTATGGTTTTTTAACTGCACCAAAAACTATTCAAGATGTTGAGACCATTTTGGCATCTGATAGTCACGGACATTCTAATGCTCACGACACTGCAGCTACTCACGATGCTCACGGTGAAAAAGCAGGTCATGATGCTAAGGCAGCTTCTGCCGAGCACAACGAGCATTTAGAGCACGTTCTACACCAATTACAAAACAAACCTTGGGCAGCCTTGTATGTAGCATGTCTGTTCTTTATGTTGATTGCCTTAGGAGCTTTGGCATTTTACGCTATCCAACAAGTAGCGCAAGCCGGTTGGTCTCCAGTATTGTTCCGCGTTATGCAAGGTGTCACGGCTTATTTATTGCCGGGTTCAATTATCTTCTTTGTTTTGTTACTTTTATCAGGATTCCATATCAATCATTTATTCATTTGGATGGATGAAGAAGTAAGAGCTACTGACGAATTGATTCAAGGTAAAGCCGGTTATTTGAACTTCCCATTCTGGATCATCAGAGCAGCTGTGTTCATCTTCGGGTGGAACTTGTACAGACATTTATCAAGAAAGAATTGTTTGGCTCAAGACGAAGCTACTGACAACTCTTTCTACAAAAAGAATTTCAAAATGTCTGCTGCATTCTTAGTATTCTTCATTGTATCTGAGTCTATTATGGCATGGGATTGGATTATGTCGGTTGATCCGCATTGGTTCAGTACCTTGTTCGGATGGTATGTTTTCGCCAGCTTCTTTGTAAGTGGTATTACTACTATTTCAATGGTAACACTATACCTTAAATCTAAAGGTTATTTAGAAAATGTAAATTCAAGCCACATCCACGATTTATCAAAATTCATGTTTGGTATTAGTGTATTCTGGACTTACTTATGGTTCTCTCAATTTATGTTGATTTGGTATTCTAACATACCGGAAGAGGTAACTTACTTCAAAACAAGAATAGAACATTTTAACTTGCCGTTCTTTGGTGCTGTAGTATTGAACTTCATTTTCCCATTCTTGGTATTGATCAACACTGATTTCAAACGCATCACTTGGATTATTGTTATGGCAGGTGTAGTGATTTTATTTGGTCATTATGTTGATTTCTTCAACATGATTATGCCGTCAACAGTAGGAGACCAATGGTTTATCGGTATTCCTGAGATTTCTTCTATCTTGTTCTTCTTAGGTTTATTCATTTTTGTGGTATTCAATGCGTTAACTAAAGCACCTTTGGTACCAAAACGTAATCCGTTTATTGAAGAAAGTAAACATTTTCATTATTAATATTTAAAGTAAATTACAAATGACAACTTTTTTGATACTTACAGTTGTAGTCTTATTGGCGGTTGCCCTATGGCAGTTAACTAAAATATTCGACTTAACTCAAGTTGGTGGTGGAAATGTTAATGACACTCAAATTGCAAATGATAATGACAATAAAGTAAACGGATATTTGATGTTTGCCTTTTTAGGATTCATCTATCTAACTACTATTTTATGTTTATTGAATTATAGTGATTTGCCGCTTATCGGAGATGCTGCTTCTGAACATGGTCCTCAAGTGGATAATTTGATGGTTATCTCTTTAGTGCTTATTTTCATCGTTCAAACGATTACACAAGCATTACTTCATTATTTTGCTTTCAAATACAGAGGAAAACAAGGTCAAAAGGCCTTATACTTCGCTGATAACAATAAATTAGAGTTCATTTGGAGTATTATCCCTGCTATCGTTTTGGCTGGTTTGATTTTGTACGGTTTGTACGCTTGGACAAATATCATGTTCGTAGATGAAAAAGACGAGCAAGATGCCATTGTTATCGAGTTGTATGCACAACAATTTAAATGGGAAGCTCGTTATGCCGGTGCTGATAATGTATTGGGCAAAGCCAACGTTAGGTATATTGAAGGCGTAAACAATTTAGGAGTTGACTTATCAGATCCTAATGCTCAAGACGACTTCACCGCTCCTGAATTACACATCCCTAAAGGTAAAAGAGTAGTGTTCAAAATGCGTTCTCAAGACGTATTACACTCAGCTTATATGCCTCACTTCAGAGCGCAAATGAACTGTGTTCCGGGTATGGTTACCAGCTTCTCTTTTGTGCCTTCTATGACAACAGCAGAAATGAGAGAGAAACCGGATATGATTGCTAAAGTTTCTAATATCAATGCAATCAGAGCTAAGAAAAGTGAAAAGCTTGTTGCAGATGGTCAAACCGCTCTTGATCCTTACACCTTCGACTATTTATTATTGTGTAATAAAATCTGTGGTGCTTCTCACTACAATATGCAAATGAAGATTGTGGTGGATACACCTGAAGAGTATGCCGCATGGTTAAAAGAAAACTCAGCTAAAACTATCGTTCAGGCTGTTAAAACTGCAGCTGCAGAAGCGAAAGCTTCAGAAGCTCCTGCTGCTGCATCGCAAGATACTTCCTCAACCGCCGGCAAAGACACTACTGTAGTTGCTCAAGCAGAACCAAAACATTAATAAAATTTAAAAGTTTATAATATGTCAGCTCACAACCAAGATCACGGTCACGACGCACACGAACACCACCATAAAGACACGTTCATTACTAAATACATCTTTAGTATTGATCACAAAATGATATCAAAACAGTACTTGATTACTGGTATCATTATGGGTATTATCGGTGTTGGTATGTCAATGCTTTTCAGAATGCAATTGGCATGGCCTGAAGAATCTTTTAAAATTTTTAGCTTTTTCCTAGGTGAGCGTATGGCTCCGGGAGGCGTAATGAACAATGAGACGTATTTAGCTTTGGTGACGATTCACGGTACCATCATGGTATTCTTCGTGTTGACCGCCGGTTTAAGCGGAACATTCAGTAACTTATTAATTCCATTGCAAATCGGGGCAAGAGATATGGCTTCCGGATTCCTTAACATGGTGTCCTATTGGTTATTTTTCCTTTCCAGTGTTATTATGGTTATTTCCTTATTTGTGGAATCAGGACCAGCTTCAGCAGGATGGACTATTTATCCACCATTGAGTGCTTTACCTCAAGCCATGTCTGGCTCAGGCGCGGGTATGACTTTATGGTTGGTATCTATGGCTATTTTCATTGCTTCTTCATTGTTAGGATCATTGAATTACATTGTTACCGTAATCAACCTTAGAACTAAAGGAATGTCAATGACAAGATTGCCTCTTACCATATGGGCTTTCTTCATCACTGCCATCATCGGTGTTATTTCATTCCCTGTGTTATTATCTGCAGCTTTGATGTTGATCATGGATAGAAGTTTTGGTACTTCTTTCTTCTTGTCTGACATCTACATTGCTGGTGAAGTTTTACATTACCAAGGTGGTTCTCCGGTATTGTTCGAACACTTATTCTGGTTCTTAGGACACCCTGAGGTTTACATCGTATTATTACCTGCCTTAGGTATTACATCTGAAATTATTGCCACGAACTCACGTAAACCAATCTTTGGTTACAGAGCGATGATTATGTCTATCATAGCCATTGCATTCTTGTCAACCATCGTTTGGGGTCACCACATGTTCATCTCCGGGATGAATCCTTTCTTAGGTTCTGTATTTACGTTTACTACTTTGTTGATTGCAATTCCATCAGCCGTAAAAGCGTTCAATTACATTACTACTTTATGGAAAGGTAACCTGCAATTAAATCCTGCTATGTTGTTCTCTATCGGATTAGTATCAACCTTTATTACTGGTGGTTTAACAGGGATTATTTTAGGAGACAGTACTTTGGATATTAACGTACACGATACTTATTTCGTAGTAGCTCACTTCCACTTAGTAATGGGTATTTCTGCTCTTTACGGAATGTTTGCCGGAATCTACCACTGGTTCCCAAGAATGTTTGGAAGAATGTTAAATAAAAACCTAGGTTATGTTCACTTCTGGGTGACTGCCGTATGTGCTTATGGAGTTTTCTTCCCAATGCACTTTATCGGTATGGCAGGTTTACCAAGAAGATATTACACCAATACCAACTTCCCGTTGTTCGACGATTTGCAAAATGTAAACGTTATCATTACAACTTTTGCATTGGTTGGTGGTGCTTTCCAATTAGTATTTTTGTGGAACTTCTTCCACAGTATCTTCTACGGAAAAAAATCTGTACAAAACCCTTGGAAATCGAATACGCTTGAGTGGACAGCGCCTGTAGAACACATGCACGGAAACTGGCCTGGCGATCTTCCTGAAGTTCACAGATGGCCTTACGATTACAGCAAACCGGGTCACGATGACGATTTTGTGCCGCAAAACGTACCTATGAAACCGGGAGAAGAAGTATTACATCACTAATTCTTACTTACTATATAAAAAAGCCTTTCCTAACCGAAAGGCTTTTTTATTGGCAACTAACTTTGTTATATATTTGTGAGATGAATGAAAATCTAGACCCAACCAATAATCGCTTCAATCCTGAAGAACTCGACTTGGAGAAAAAGTTAAGGCCACTCAGCTTTGACGATTTCACCGGACAAGATCAAGTTTTGGACAATCTTAAAGTTTTTGTAGAAGCCGCCAACTTACGTCAGGAAGCACTCGATCATACTCTTTTTCACGGTCCTCCGGGCTTAGGAAAAACTACATTGGCTAATATTTTGGCGAATGAGTTGGGAGTAGGTATTAAAATCACCTCAGGTCCGGTGTTAGACAAACCCGGAGATTTGGCCGGTCTTCTAACCAATCTTGAGGAGAGAGATGTTTTATTCATTGATGAAATTCATCGTTTAAGTCCGGTTGTCGAAGAATATTTGTATTCTGCTATGGAGGATTTCAAAATCGATATTATGATAGAATCCGGACCCAACGCCAGAACGGTACAAATCAATCTTAATCCATTTACCTTGGTAGGAGCAACCACGCGTTCGGGCTTGTTAACCGCTCCCATGCGTGCTCGTTTCGGTATCCAAAGTCGTTTACAATATTACAATACCGAATTATTGACTACCATAGTTCAACGCAGTTCAAGCATTCTTAAAATGCCGATAACTATGGAAGCCGCTATCGAAATTGCAGGTCGCAGCCGAGGAACTCCGCGTATTGCTAATGCATTATTGCGTCGTGTGCGCGATTTCGCCCAAATTAAAGGCAATGGAAAAATAGATATTGAAATCGCCCGCTTTTCACTTAGAGCATTGAATGTTGACGCTCACGGTTTAGACGAGATGGACAATAAAATCCTGACCACCATCATCGAAAAATTCAAAGGCGGTCCTGTCGGATTATCCACTTTGGCTACTGCTGTTTCCGAAAGCGGTGAAACCATCGAAGAAGTCTATGAACCTTTTTTAATCCAAGAAGGTTTTATCGTCAGAACACCGCGTGGTCGTGAAGTCACCGAGAAAGCCTATAAACATTTAGGCAAAATCAACCCGAATATTCAAGGGGGATTGTTTTAGGGCATTTCCTCGTCGTACCGAACGAGGTCGGGTTTTCCGCACTCGCTTTTTTTGCTGCACAAAAAAGAGCTCAAACAATCGCTCCAACCCCTAATGCACCATGAACTCCAGTAAAGAGAAATATACCCAATTCATCAAAGCCGAAGCCAAACGCCTCGGTTTTATGGCATGCGGTATTTCCAAAGCCGGTTTTTTAGAGGAAGAAGCACCGCGTTTGGAACGTTGGTTAAACCAAAATTACCATGGGCAAATGGGCTATATGGAGGAGTATTTCGACAAACGTTTAGACCCAACCTTATTGGTTCCCGATTCTAAAAGTGTGATTTCACTCTTGGTCAATTATTATCCTTCCGAATTTCAAAACACGGATAGCTATAAAATATCCAAATACGCTTATGGCAAAGATTACCACAATGTCATTAAGAAGAAAGTAGTCAAGATTTTAAAATCCATTAAAAGGGAAATCGGCGAGGTGAACGGTAGGGCTTTTGTCGATATGGCACCCATCATGGACAAAGCTTGGGCAGCTAAAAGCGGTTTGGGTTGGATGGGTAAAAACAGTAATTTAATTACGCAAAAAGTCGGCTCTTTCTATTTTATAGCGCAATTGGTAGTCGATTTAGAATTGGAATACGATGGCCCAACCACTGACCATTGCGGGACTTGTACTGCTTGTATCGATGCCTGCCCAACACAAGCCATAGTGTCGCCTTATATCGTCGACGGCAGCAAATGTATTTCCTATTACACCATCGAACTCAAAGAGAACATTCCTTCAGAGGTGAAAGGGAAATTCGACGATTGGATGTTTGGTTGTGATGTTTGTCAAGACATCTGTCCGTGGAATAAATTTTCAAAGCCACACCAAGAACCGGCTTTCAAAGCGTATCCGGAATTGTTATCGTACTCCAAAAAAGACTGGGAAGAAATTACAGAAGCTACTTTTACCAAAGTCTTTCCCAATTCGCCTCTCAAACGAGCACAATGGGAAGGCATCAAAAAAAATATTAATTTTTTGAAGTAGACTCTCGCTCAATAACAGCTGTTTCTAATTCGATAGTTCTCGGCTGAAACGGATGCAATTCTTTTTTAGTATTAATTTCCTCTAACAAAAGTTTGAAAGATTGCACGCCCATTTCAAAACTCGGTTGGTCAACCGTACTCAACTTAGGTGTAATTACTTGCGACATGAACCAATTGCTGAATCCGATT
>JBEBBH010000255.1:0-6472 GCA_041158485.1 Bacteroidota bacterium
TAGCAATTTTTCCGGCTGTTTCGGTCATTTCAGTCATCAAGTCATCGGCATCTACAACCGTTCCTTCGCGAGATTTCATTTTCCCCGATGGCAATTCCACCATACCGTAAGACAAATGGTATAAGCTTTCTGCCCAGTCAAAACCGAGTTTTTTCAGAATCAAAAACAGCACTTTAAAGTGGTAATCTTGCTCATTTCCTACCGTGTAAACCATACCACCAACATCCGGATAATCTTTAACGCGCTGGATGGCTGTACCAATATCTTGCGTCATATAAACGGCCGTACCGTCGGAACGCAATACAATTTTTCGGTCTAAGCCTTCAGCTGTTAAATCAATCCACACCGAACCGTCGGGATCTTTCTCAAATATGCCTTTTTCCAAACCGAATTGGACAACTTCTTTGCCCAACAAATACGTATTGCTTTCGTAATAGTAACTATCGAAGTCAACACCTAAGTTAGTATAGGTTTCGGCAAAACCGTCGTAAACCCATTGGTTCATTTTTTTCCACAAGGCTACTACTTCAACATCGCCGGCTTCCCATTTGCGGAGCATTTCCTGAGCTTCTAAGATAATCGGCGCTTGTTTTTTGGCTTCTTCTTCAGAAAGCCCCTTGGCGGTTAATTCTTGGATTTGAGCTTTGTATTCTTGGTCGAATTTCACATAAAAATTCCCAACCAACTTATCCCCTTTCAATTGGGTAGTTTCAGGTGTTTGGTTTTCTCCAAATTTTTGCCAAGCCAACATCGATTTACAAATATGAATACCTCTATCGTTGATGATTTGTGTTTTGTAAACTTTTTTTCCTGAAGCTTTAATGATTTCGGCAACTGAGTAACCCAACAAATTATTTCTCACGTGTCCGAGATGTAATGGTTTGTTGGTATTGGGTGAAGAGTATTCCACCATTACAGCTTTTTCAGTAGCAGAAGGCGTGACAAAACCAAAAGTACTGTTGCTTTTAATTTGGTTAAAAAAAGACAAATAATAGCTATCCGAAACTACTAAGTTTAAAAAGCCCGAAACCACATTAAAACGCACCACTTCGGGAGCGTTCACAACCAAGTAATCCCCGATTTTAGCGCCCATTTCTGCAGGATTGCCTTTGATTTGTTTCAACAGCGGAAACAAAACCATAGTAATATCGCCCTCAAACTCTTTCCTTGTCAATTGAAATTCTACCCTTTCGATGGTAATCCCGAAAAGTTGTTGGACTGCTGTTTCAATGTGATGGGTTAAAATTTGAGTAAGCTTCATAATATTTCATTTTAGGTTGGCAAAGATAAACATTAGAAAATAATTTCTGAGGCAATGATTTAAATATAAAAAGCAGATTAAAAAAGATGTTTTTGTAAGTATTATCGCTTATTATTAATTTATTTTGTGCATTTCATCGATTTTTTTTGCATTTAAACGATAATATATTTCATATTTGTTGTGTCAAAATCCCCAAGTCATGAAAAAACTAATACTATTAATCGGAATCTTATTCACAACCATTGGGTTTTCACAACCTATCAATGTGAATACTACAAACTACACTGTACCACAATTGGTAAATGATGTTCTAATCAATACCTCATGTGTAAATGCCACCAATGTTACCTGGAGCACAGGAAGCAATTTCGGCTCTACCAACGGAATTGGATTTTTCCAAAACACCAATCCGAATTTCCCTATGCAAAGCGGAGTGATTTTAAGCACCGGAAATGTTGCCAATGCACCGGGACCGAATACTACTTTATTAAGTGACGGTAATGCCGCTTGGCCTGGCGATACAGATTTAGAAAACACCTTAGCTGCAGCTGGCGTTAGTTTGGTATCTAAAAATGCCACAGTATTGGAATTTGATTTTATTCCGAATTCTTCTTTCTTTAGTTTTGATTTTATTTTTGCTTCAGAAGAGTATGGAAACTTCCAATGTCAGTTCTCTGATGCTTTCGCATTTTTGTTAACCAATACTGCAACAGGAACTACAACCAACTTGGCTTTGGTACCAAATACCAATTTGCCAATTTCTGTGGTAACGATTAGAGATTATTTATACAACTCTTCTTGTCCTTCCGCAAACGCACAGTTTTTCGGATCTTACAATGGCGGTTCACAAGCTGCTACATCGGCATCTAACTTTAACGGACAAACGACTGTTATGACCGCTGCATCAACTTTAACCCCGGGAGTACAATACCATATCAAATTGGTTATCGCTGATCGTTTAGACCCGCAATCGGATTCTGCTATCTTCATTTCTGCTAACAGTTTGAACATCGGTCAAGATGTTTTGGGACAAGATTTAACTGTAGCCAACAACACAGCTTTGTGTCAGGGTGCTAGTCATACCATCAATACCGGTTTAAACCCTTCAAACTTTATATTCCAGTGGAAAAAAAACAATGTTGTTTTAACTAACGAAACAGGACCAAGTTTGGTAGTGAACCAACCGGGAACCTACACGGTAATCTATACCAATATTTTAAGTCCGTGTTCTCCAACTACCAACAATGTTGTTATTGAGTATTTTCCGCAAATCAATGCACAAAACCCTATTAACCTTTACAAATGTGATAATGGTAGTGCTACTTATACTTATAATTTAGATTTAAATACACCTATTGTTAAAACCGGATTAAATGCAAATACTTTGGTAACTTATCATGCCACACAAGCTGACGCAGATAATAATACCAATGCCTTACCGTTAAACTATACTGCTGCTCCCGGTCAAACTATATATGTTAGAGTACAAATGCCAAACACACCTTGTTATGTAACAAGATCGTTTCAACTTTTAGCTACTCCTGCACCGGTGGCCAACCAAGCACCTAACTTGGTAGCTTGCGCCAGAAGCTTAACCTTAAACAATTCCTTTTTTAACCTAAATGATCAAACCTCTATTGTATTGAATGGACAATCAACTGATATCTATTCAGTATCTTATTACAACTCACTTAACAACGCGAATAGCGGTGCCAGTCCAATAACAGGAAACTTAAATATGGTTATTTTACCTAACACCACTATATATGTTAGAGTTCAAAACAGTACAGATCCAACTTGTTTTTCAATTTCAAGCTTTACTGTTAGTATATTACCTGTACCTGTTGTTGACGTTTTAGAGCCGGTTGTTGTTTGTGACTTTTACGAATTACAACCTTTGACCAACGGGAACTACTTTACCCAAACAAATGGTGAAGGCACTATGCTTAGCGCCGGAGATATTATTGTAGAAACTACTACGTTGTATATTTTCAACCAACCAAATGGTCCAGGCACTTGTGCTTCTAACAGTCAGTTCCGAATTACTATTGTTGACCCTAATACTTTATCGCCAAACAGCGTTACCAGCTGTGGTAGTTACACTTTACCACAACCGCAATATGGTAAATACTTCTCTCAACCGGGAGGTCAGGGAGTTGAAATCCCTGCTGGTACCGTTATCAATTCGACACAAACTGTGTACTTCTATTTTACTACGGAAATCGAACCGTTTTGTATCGTAGATACTGATTTTACAGTTACTATTATCCCTTCTGTAGAAGTAGGAACAAGAAATGACATCTTCGAATGTACTTCTTATACTTTACCGGAATTAAGTGTTGGAAATTACTTCACTCAACCTGGTGGAAACGGCACTCAAATGGCTGCGGGAACAGTAATCACATCCAATCAAACTGTTTATGTATATGCTACTACCGGAGGTACATCACCTTGTACTGATGAAGATAGCTTTGAGGTTTTCATTGGCATCAACCAACCGGCTGATATCAGTCAGTGTAACGGATATACTTTACCTTCTTTACCTGTTGGAAACTACTTTACTGCTCCTATGGGTGGCGGACAAATGATTCCTGCCGGAACAGTAATCAACAACAGTACTACTATCTATATCTTTGCTCAAGTAAGTAGTGACAGTGCCAACTGTACTGACAACTTATCTTTTAACATCAGCATTGCACAACCTGAGGTTGATGAATTAGAAGATGTAACCGTTTGTGAAACTTACACGTTACCGGCATTGGTTAATGGTGATTATTACACAGGTGCTGATGGCACAGGAACTATGCTTAGTGCAGGTGATGTAATCACATCATCTCAAACCTTATACATTTTCAAAAGATTAAACGCAACTTGTTTTAATCAGTCAAGTTTTGGTATCACTATCAATCCATTACCGGCAATTGATTCAAGATCTGATATTGACATTTGTGATCAATATGTATTAACTCAATTACAACACGGAAACTATTACACCGGACCTAACGGAACCGGAACCTTATTACCTGCAGGAAGCGTAATTACTGCATCTCAAACAATTTACATCTTTGCTATTTCAAACACAACTCCAACTTGTACTAACGAAAACAGTTTCCAAGTTAATATTTTCTCAACTACAGCAGACAGCTCAGCTAATATAACTGCTTGTGATGCATATACTTTGCCTCAATTAGCTGCTGACAATAATTATTATACATTACCCGGAGGTCCTTACGGTAACGGAACGCAAATTAGTGCCGGAACTGTAATCACTACTTCACAAACCATATATATCTATAAAGAATCGTTGATTCGTACATCATTCTCATGTTCTGACGAGAGTTCATTTACAGTAACCATTAATCAAACTCCGGTAATTCCGGCTGTATTAGATGTTGCCGCTTGTGACTCTTACACATTACGTCCACTAACTGTTGGAAACTACTTTACAGGACCAAACGGAACCGGAACGATGTTACAAGCCGGAGATGTAGTGACGACTAGTCAAACCATGTACATTTATGCACATACCAATACTACACCGGACTGTTCAAGTGAAACCAGCTTCGACATCACTATTTTTAATGTTGACAATGTACCGAACGTAACCATTTGTCATAGCTATACTTTACCGGCATTGACCATTGGGAATTACTTTACAGGACCAAATGGTACCGGAACGCAATTAACTGCCGGTGCTACAATTTTAGCAACACAAACAATTTACGTATATGCTGTTTCACCTTACTTACCGAGATGTGCTGACGAAAGTTCATTTACAGTAACCATTATTGATACTCCGGTAGCAAACCCTGCACCGGTAGCATTGAGAACCGTTTGTGATGAAGATGGTACCAACGATGGTGTTACCAGTTTTGACTTAACTACATTGTCAGCTGCTATTTTAGGAACGCAAACCGGAAGTGAATTTACTATTGCCTACTATGAAACTGCTGCTGATGCTGCTAATCAAGTTGGTGCGATAACTTCTTCTACGCTAACTAATTTGTTTGTTCGTGTTACCAATACTTTAACTGATAGCTGTTTTGATATCAAACCAATCACTATCATTGTGAATCGCTTACCGGAACCATCACCGGTTGGAGGCATCATTTGTTTTGATTTAGATACACAAACCTTGCTAAACCCATACACCATGTACAGCGGATTGTCTTCAACTACCCATACTTTTGTTTGGGCTAATGAAGCCGGAGAAACTGTAGGTACTAATGCCAATTATACTGCCATTTTACCGGGAACTTATACCTTAGTGGCTACCAGTAGAGCTACAGGTTGTGCTTCTGAACCGGTTAATGTAGTGGTTACCCCTTCTGAGCCTGCAGAGATAACTTATACTGTTGATGATGAGTTCCAAGACTTACAATCTATTACAGTTACCGCCACAGGAGAAGGTGACTACGAATACCAATTGGATAACGGAAACTTCCAAGACAGCCCAACATTTGAAGACGTAACTTCGGGTATGCACTTAATTACCGTAAGAGATAAAAACGGTTGTGGTGTGGCTACTTTACCGGCCGTTGTGATCAACTATCCGAAATATTTCACGCCAAATGGAGACGGCTATCACGACAATTGGAACATTAGAGATTTAAGAGACCAACCAAGTGCAGTGGTAACTATTTACGACCGTTACGGAAAAGTGCTAACTCAAATCAAACCTAACGGAAACGGTTGGGACGGTACTTACAACGGTAACATGATGCCTTCAGACGATTACTGGTTCAGTGTAACTTATACGGATGAAAATCAAGTAAATCAAGAATTCAGAGCGCACTTTGCCATGAAGCGCTAATCATAAAGCCCCCCTTACCTACTAAAAAACTCTCAAAATATTTTTGAGAGTTTTTTTTTATGACTATTGTAACAAAACTGTTTTTTAAGAGTCTACTTACTCGAATTAAATTAACAACTGTTGAAGTTTAGGGGAAAACAAATTGGCTTCAACAAAAAATCATCAAACAAAAACGAAAATGAGACTTAAATTATTAGTACTGTTGTTGGTAAGCAACTGTGCCTTTTTAGCAGCACAAACCAATGGAAATCAGGGCGTAATTAACGGAAAGGTAATCGACAAAAACACTAAACAACCGGTTCCGTATGTGAATGTATCTGTGATGGAAGACAATAAAATCATCACCGGAGGCCTTACACAAGAAAATGGAAATTTCACCATCAAAGGATTAGCTTTGA